>CALFBG010000183.1 GCA_937951685.1 uncultured Saprospiraceae bacterium
TGAAAAACCTTTTGGGAGAATTGCGCTAATTGATCCGACTAGTAAGAATCAAATCACTAATATGAACTATAAAAAGTATTAAATTCAAACGGTGCATTGTGCTTTCGCTCGCGAAATGGTTGATTGTTTATGGTAAAAATGGTCATGGCTATCAAAGCAAATTTTTAAAACTAGCAAATAGCTTTTGTTGCCTTATATTTAAAACTTGTACAACGAGCGGTTTCCCTACCAAGCCGCAAACGGAACCACATTCTTCTCCCAAGTCAAAAAAGTACTATCCAAGGTCGTTTTAAAAGCATCACCATTGGCGTGCGCAACGCCTTTTGAAATCAATTGTATTTTTCCGGAATGCATAATATTGATAATAGAGTACCCAAAAACCAAGTCCTTAACTTGGCTGTTTGAACTTCCGCCATTCCCCGCAATGATCTGATAAGTACCGTTTCCATTTGGTCCGGGTTGCTGTCGGTCATACACGTGATTATGCGCACAGAGCAAAGCGACAACACTATCTTGCTGCATACTACCAAACAGCGTTTTGCCTTCCGGTAATCCTCCGTGGTAAGGATCTAGCTTGCCGTTGGTATCATAGCAAGGTTTGTGACCGAGCACAAAAATATGGTCAATGCCAGCTTTGGCCTTGTACTTTTTAATTTGTGCATTGACCCAATCCATGGGAATTAGTCCTTCTCTGCCGTAAGTTTGTCCCGCTTTGGGTGCGTTGTAAGTATCCGTATTTAGTACAATGAAAGCCACATTACCCGCTTCAAAAGCAAAGGTCATTTGATTGTTGAGTGTATCGTTGTTTTGGTAGCAATGTACTCGTTCCGCAGGCATGTACCGCGCCATGTGTTTCATCCACACTTCCGTCGTTCCAGCCAAAGGATACTCTACTTTTCTTCCATCGAGTTTAGGTCCATTTTGCAGCATCTCATGGTTTCCGGGAATCGCCACCAATTCAATGTCTGGATCGTCGATTTTGCTAAACTTTGGATCTTGGTAAAGACCAACCCAAGCGGCCAATTCAGAATCTAATTTTACCAAATGCTTTCCTTCTACTAAATCGCCCAGAAAAAAGAAATATTCTGGTTTTCGAGGTAATGCTGCTACTTCTTTGTAAATTTTCTGCAACACAGGGACATTTGCCGTTGACTTGCTGTCGTCATTGATCCGATTACAACCTACAAAGACAAAGCTGAGTACAATAGAATCTGCTGCAACAGCTTCAGGAATGCCTAACTCAGGCGTTTGATTGGATTCCTCACAACTCCATAAAAATAGTCCGAGGAAAAAGAGTAGTACGAAGTGGTTTTTCATAACTTTAGTATTGTATTGGCGAAGGTAGTCTAATTAATCAAAAGAACTACATCGTTCTATCGTAATAATTCCTAAATTACCTACTTAATTCCTAAATTGCAGCTTGATGTGAATCAAAATCTAAGACAAGCCATACCCTGTACAATGCTAAGACTGCATTCCAAAAAAAAGGACAACAAAAAAGGACAACATGGAACACAAAAACTTACAAGAACCCGAAAAATCGATTTTTAGAAAAGCCTTAATCCTCGATTCTGAAAAGGGATTTGATGAAGAATTTAATCGAACTACGAATCTAGAAAAACGGCTCATTGATGAATTTGGCTTTGCAGGTATTCAGCTCATTTTTGAAAATAAAAATAGTGCGAATTACTTTGCCCTAGGAGATTTTCCTAGCACTTGTCCCTGGGCAAAGCTCAACGATCAGCCGATTGAAAAGCTCATTGAAAGCAATTTTTTACCCGTCCAGCAAAAATTACCAATGCTAATCGCAGCGATGCAAGAACGGTGTAAGTTTATCTTTGCGGAGCAAAAAACTAGCGCAACTTGGCAATTGCATTATCTCATGGAAGGAAAACTATACGACCAAAGAGATTATTACCGCATTTACACCGGTGGAATGCCAAGCCCCGAGGCCAAAGAAAATGCTAGTTTAGTTAAATTTGGCTGGACCTTGCCAGCGGATTTGAAAGCATTTTATGCCATTCACGACGGATTTGGAGAAATTAATGACGCAGGCGGTGTGCTTAGTCAGGATCAATTGGTCGTAAAAGGCGAAATGATGAATCCAATTTGTAAAAATCTTAATACCCAACCCGACGATTATCGCTATGATGATCTGCTCGAGTTTTTTCCCGATGGTGCGGGTAATGCCCAGTGTTTTTTAAGGACAGCAAGTGGAAATAATACCACCGTAGATTGGGATCACGAAACTTGGGAAATCTCCGGCGAAGAAAGCTTTTATAGTTTTGTAGATGAACGCTTGGCGCAAATGGATGAGGAGTAAAGCACTGAAAATATTGCTAGCACGATTAGTGCGAACTGAATTTTGCCTTGGCTGCGCTTTACCTTAAGCATTAATAAATAAAACAGGATATCAATGTTAGAACAATTTATACGCTCAAACCTCAAAGCGGCTATTGCTACTCAAGGTAGATTTGCTAATGATCATGAGATGGTAGCAGCCATTAAAAAGCAAAAATTGAATATTGAAATGGTGAGGAATTGGATGCAAAGCTACCGTTTACTTCAAGGTGTCGAGGGAAAAACTAGAGATAAGCTCGCTAGGGTGTACATAGAATTTGCATACGCTAATCACAACTTTTTGGAAGAAGAGATAAAGGATAAATTTAAAAACCTCCACAATGAACTTCAGGGGGTGATGGAGAAAAAAAGAAAATGGCTATCTGCCACCTCAAAGCTTTTAAGTACTAAGACAAAATTACTTTGCCATTAAATTGTATTAGATTTTGATCAGTATTGAGGCACGAAAACCGCCCTAAGCCTTTGCTTAGGAAGGCTTTGAGTAACGAAGAGACTGGTCAAAAGATGATGCAAGTTAATAAGTGACTTAATTTGTCTTAGTACTTATGGTGTATGCAACCAGATAAAATTGTTATTTATGACGCTTTTGTAGAACGATCGGTAGTAGTGCTCCAATGTCTTGATGAAGCATTAGCATCCAAGCCTAGAATTAACACTCCTCCAAAGGCAGCTAAAGACGAAGGGAGTGAACTGATGGCAGCGTATTATATGAATTATCAAGACCTTGTAAAGATCATCTATGCTAAGCAAAAAAAGCTGATTACAAATTTAAAACTAGCACATGATATTGAGTACGAGTACGATTTGAGAATCATGGATAAACTACTGTGGATGATGGGAGGTTTCAAAGAAGCGTTCAAATTAGGAGCAATAGATTGTAAAAAATGATACGCTTTTACATAGCAAAGGCACTCAAAATAATTCTACTTTTTATTGCTAATTCTACCATAAATTAATGAATTTATTAGGTAAACTTACTTAATTGTAGTATCTCCGCCTAATTGTATCATCGTTCAATAAATCAATAAATACCGCCTTGAAGAACAAAATAATTATTGGTAGAAAAGATAAAGCAAACCTTCCCAGCTTAGGCCTTAAAAACCTAGACATCAAAATGGACACGGGCGCTTATACTTCGGCCATCCATTGTCATCGGATTGAGAAAAAGGAGAAAAATGGGAAGGAAGTTGTCGAATTTACCTTATTGGATCCTTCTCACCCGCAATATCAAGACAAACCCTTCTCCGTGGAAAAATTCCACGAAAAACTGATCAAAAACTCCTTCGGAACCGCTGAAAAACGCTATGTTATTGAGACTGACATTTTGCTTTTTGGAAAAAAATATCCTATCGAACTATCCTTAAGTGCACGAGGAGAAATGAAGTTTCCTATTCTAATCGGAAGAAGATTCCTCATGGGGAAATTTATCGTTGATTCCGCTAGATACGACCTTTCTTATAAACGAAAACTAAAAAAATTAAAGAACAAGTTAAAAAATAAATAACATGAAAATAGTCATACTATCTCGACAGCCAGCACTTTATTCTACCAAAAGGTTGGTCGAAGCAGGACAGCAACTGGGGCACGAGATACAGGTCGTTGATCACTTAAAATGCAATATTGAAATCGAAAAAAAGAAGCCCAAGGTTTATTATAAAGGAGCATACTTGGAAAATGTCGATGCCATTATTCCTCGAATCGGTGCTTCCGTTACCTTTTATGGAACAGCAGTGGTTCGTCAGTTTGAAATGATGAAAGTCTTTAGTGCCGTAGAATCTCAAGCTTTAGTTCGCTCCAGAGATAAACTGAGAAGCCTGCAATTGCTCGCACGAGCTGGCGTTGGTTTGCCAAAGACCATTTTTACTAATTTTTCTAAAAATGTTGATCACGTGATTGAAGCCGTCGGTGGTGCGCCCGTAGTCTTGAAATTGCTAGAAGGGACACAAGGTTTAGGCGTTATTTTAGCCGATACGAACAATGCGGCGGGTTCCGTGATGGAAGCCTTTAATGGCTTGGAAGCGAGAATCATCGTACAAGAATTTATTAAAGAAGCAGGTGGGGCAGATATTAGAGCCTTCGTCGTGGATGGAGTAGTAGTAGGAGCAATGAAGCGACAAGGTAAGGAAGGCGAATTTCGCTCTAATCTACACCGTGGGGGCAGTGCTAATATCATCGAACTATCAGAAGAAGAAGAAAATACGGCCTTAATTGCCGCTAAAGCAATGGGACTTGGTGTTGCGGGCGTAGATATGCTGCAATCTGATAAGGGTCCTTTGGTGTTAGAAGTGAATTCTTCTCCCGGTTTAGAAGGAATTGAAAAAGCAACGGGCACGGATATCGCCAGAAAAATCATTAGATACGTAGAGCGAAATGTATAAAGATAAATTAACTTTATTGGGTACGGAAATTAAGCGCGGAGATAGTGTCTGCTTGCAGTTTGACGTGGCTAAATTGCACACGCGCAATAGCATCCAAGTCCCAATTTTTATCGAACGCGCCAAGCAAGATGGCCCTGTCTTATTATTGCTGGGTGGCGTACACGGAGATGAGATCAATGGGGTAGAAATTGTCAGAAGGATTATTCGTAATAAAATTAACAAGCCGACGAGAGGTACGATTATCTGTATTCCAGTTTTTAACATTTTTGGATTTCTGCACTTATCGCGTAAATTTCCAGATGGTAGAGATTTGAATCGCGTTTTTCCCGGTTCTGCCAAAGGTTCGCTCGCCAGTCAGTTTGCCCACGAATTCAAAAAGGAAATTGCGCCTTTTATTGATTATGTCATTGATTTTCACGCCGGTGGTGCTGATCGCGTAAACATCGCCCAGACACGTTGTATGCTCGACGACGAAAAAACCTTAAACTTAGCGAAAGTATTTGGCGCACCTTTCATCGTACAATCGAAGTATATTACAAAATCCTTACGGGAAACTTTCCACAACTTAGGCAAAACGGCCTTACTTTTTGAAGGTGGAAAATCTATGCTCTACGATGAAGAAGCAATTAAGCACGGTGTGCAAGGCACCAAAAATGTAATTCGCTATTTGCAAATGAAACGATTTAAGACGATTACGGATACAAAATCAGTAATTATCAAAAAGTCAAAATGGTTGCGGGCTTCTCACGCTGGGATGTTCCACGTGCGGATTAAAAATGGCGCATGGGTGACGAAGAAAACGCTCTTGGGCATTGTCACCGATCCTTTTGGTGAATTTGAGAAAAAAATATTTGCTCCTTTTGATTGCTATATTTTTTGTGTGAATATTGCGCCCATTGTAAATCGTGGCGATGCTATTTTTCACGTTAGTTTGGAGATAGAAGAAGCGGAAGCCTAATTCTTAACTTTTAAAGTTTTCTTATCGTCTAAAGATGAAAGAACCCAATTGGATTAATCTTGGTGAAAGTTAAAACAAAACCCAGAACTAGTGGAAATCAAAAGCAAGCGAGCAGCTTTTATTAGAAAACACATTGCTTTTTTGCAAGAGGAAGTATTAATTTGTCATTAAATTATGTTGATGCTTAAAATGAAACTAAATTTAAACAACTTCAGTACTTAAAATATCATTTTTTGTTAAACCGTATTTCTTTTTTTTATCATATAAAATAGTAATTATCGTGAAAAGTAAAATTTTAGAAACCTATAAAAAGCACAAATTTGCTCGAATTACTAGAGCTATTTCAAAGCAGGATTACGTGATTAGTAGCGGATTTATGGTGAAGGTTACTGATGACTTTGTTGTCCTGCAAGAAACGGAAGATTTTCGCTTGTTGGGTTGCGTTATTTTTAAAACTTCCGCAATAAGAGAAATTCGTAATAATAAAGACGATAAATTTTATGACAAAATCATGGAATCGGAAGGCCTCAAAAAGTCAATTGGACCTAAAACGAAAGTGGATGCAACCTCTTGGCCAACTATTTTTACTTCGCTTAAAAATGCCGGTAATTTTGTAATTGTTGAATGCGAAGGAAGTGAGAAAAATCATTTTATCATTGGAGAAATCACTGCCGTCAACAAAAAATCCGTTGATATCCTTTACTTTGATGCACGAGGAAGATTCGAGAAAGAAGCGACGAAAATAAAATTCAAGAAAATTACTAAAGTTACTTTTGACGATCAATATGTTGATACGTTCAAGAAGTATGTTACAAAAAAATGAACCTAAAAATAAACATAGCCAGTGATATTTTAAATCAATTCACTAGCCAACTAAAAGCTGAAAAACAGGAGAATGCGCTAATCTTAGCTCCCCACATCGGGGAAGGTAAGATTAGTGCCCTTTCATTTCCAAATGCCTTAACCTTTTACCATTTTAGCTTTAAGCTAAAAATAGCCTTGCAACTGAGTTCCTTCAATCCCATTGACAGCGATTATCTTTTGCTAAATATTAACCTCTCCGAACGCGCGGTCGAAAAGACCGTTAATGGTCAAAACTTAGACTTACAGAAATATTTACCTTCCGGAATTTTGTACTATCCGCCCAATATCAAGGTCGCCAGCAATAGCCCGATTAATACTACATTCGAGATTGTTTTAATTCGATTTCACAAGGACTTGCTACGAGATTATTTCCCCGCAAAGGCAAATTCCATTTTTGAGATCAAGGATACGATCATTTACGAAGACCTTGATTTTCAATCAGAGGAACTTCTTCGAAACATCATAAAGTCTACCCATAAACTAAAATCGCACGCTGACTTACTGAATTTTCTCTCCATTTTTTTTGATAAACTTCGTTCCCGAGAATCTCCCGAAAATTACGAAAATATTCACCCCAAAGACATCAAACAGCTTTTCTTAGTCGCCGCTGTATTAAGAAATCCTACGCCACAAAATCTACCAACCATCGCGGATTTAGCCAAGCAAGCAGGCATGGGAAAAACAAAGTTTAAGCAAATTTTCAAACAAGTATTCGGAAGCGCACCGAAGCAATATCATCAAAAAATAAAAATGGAGTACGCGAAAACAGCGCTTCAACAACAACAAAAAACTTCCACGGAACTTGCCTACGAACTTGGCTACGCAGATCCTTCCAAATTCACCAGAGCGTTCAAAAATCATTTCGGTAGCACGCCTTCAAAGATGTAAAAAAGACGTTTAGGGTAATCCTTTCGACCTTTGGGGGTAAATAATTGTTTGCCACGAAGCCTATCTTGCTTTTATTTTTTTACATAAAAATGCATTTCAATGAAAAAAGTATTTGTAACGGGAGGCTCTGGTTTTGTAGGGAAACACATCATTCCAATTTTAATTGCACACCAATATGAGGTCTATGCAATGGCGAGAAGTCATCAATCTGCCAAATTCGTGGAACAACTTGGCGCTACGTCGATACTAGATGATCTAACGGCTCTATCCGGCGCCACAAAAAATGCCCTAAAGCAGTGCGATTGCGTTTTACACGCTGCTGCACACATGGACTTCACTTACGACCCAAAACCCTATTTGGAACTAAATGTAAATGCTACCAAAAACTTGTTAGCGCTTGCAAAAGCAGCGGGCGTCCAGCAATTTATTTACATCAGTGCCGCTCCGGTCGTGCCCGATGCTCCGGTCATTAACTTAACCGAAGCAAAGGCGGGTAAGGATTTGCCATCAGCCTTGTATCCTCGAACTAAAGCGATCGCAGAAAGAGCCGTACTTGCTGCCAACAGCACAGCCTTCCAAACGATTTCGCTACGCCCACCGGCTATTTGGGGACCGAATAACCACCATTATGACGATTTATTGAAAAATGTCAAGACTGGCAACTGGCGATGGATTGGTGGTGGTGAGCAAATTTTATCAACCATTCACGTCAAGAATTTAGGCAATGCGATTTTGGCTGCATTCGAATCTAAAATAGGTGGAACGGCTTATTTCGTTACCGACGGAGAAAGAAGGTCCATGAAGTCATTTTTCAAAGGGATTTTAGAAGCACAAGGCTTAAATCCTGGCGATAAAGTTTTACCTTTATGGATCGCTAAATTTGCCGCACAATCGGCAGAATTTATTTGGAAGCTATTGAAGCTAAAATCTAGGCCACCCGTCGCTCCTTTAATGATCAGGTTGATGGGACACGAATTTTCTGTATCTGACGAAAAGGCAAGACGGGAATTGGGCTATAAAAATGCCATCAGTATGGACGAAGGTATTGCAGCATTGAAAGCCTCGGTTTTGAAATAGCAAGATGAATCGCTAAGTTTGTTTTGAGATTAGGAAGATATTATTGTTAATGTTTTTTAGTTGAAAACGATAGTTGTTCGCCATTCAGTTTAATAATTAGTCTCTTCTTAATCCTAACTTTATGAACCGAATAATCCCATTTCTGCTACTTGTACTAAGTCTATTTCTATTTTCTTGTGGCAACCAACTTAACTCTTCTCCAATTTATATTATTCCATACCAACCGATCATAGCTTTAGAAAAAGGCTTTATCCTTAATACCAATTGTGCGGAAGAAAAATATATGTGGGATAATTACCCAATCTATTTCTACAGCATCGAATTAAAGGCGCCCATTGAATTTATGGAAAAAGGCGAGTTGTTTTTCGATGGTCGAGCAGTCGATTACACTTACTGCACTGGACGAATCTCAAATGATGACTTGCCAGATACAGCATCCGGAAAAGAGATGGACATTCACCTAAGTATTGCCGACTTCAGCTATCGCTGCACGATTCCTACGTACGCGTTTAGAGCACTCAAATGGATGAAGTTTAGTTTGAATTTTAAAGATCCTACGAAAACGTGTAACGTCAGCTATTTTGGAAATAATGGATCGGAGACCATGTATAATATTGATGGCAATTATACTACAATTAGCCTAAAAAGAAAACGCTGCGATAAAGAATATACACAATGGTTAGAAGTGGTTCAGGCGGAAGGCGAGGGCGCATATCCAGAAGATTGGTTGGCTTACCAAAATACTTTAGATGGAAAGTTCCAAACCTTTAATGGTAAATATAGTGCGCCGTTAAACGAAAAGGATTCGATTGCCTTTGAATTGAACGATTCCACCGAACTTTTATTTCAGGTTTACAACGAAGAAGCGGTAACGCGTATAGAAAAGGGAACTTGGATTTACCATAAAGATTACAACACCATTGAAATTGATTTTAAGAATAGGATCCTATTGACACAAAATAGCGATACCTTAGATCTTGCCAATTATGCACTTTTACCGAATGAGAAAAATGCTGCGAATCTATCCTTAAGCACTTATCGCATCCAAGCCGCAAAAGTTAAACCCTTTGAATTGCTAAAACTATCTCATCATTCGCGTTAAATATTGACTTTTACTTAAAAATATCAGCTTGACTAACCCTAAAAGTATTTCCCAAACCATCGCCACAATTTTACGAGCAATCGGTAGCGAGAAAGCTTTGCAAAAAGCAGCAAGCTTAGCGCTGAGCGCTACTTCAATGAACACCTTACATTTAAGAGATTTGGAGTTAACGCCTGCTGCTGTGACTACTATTGTAAATGCGCTCAAGCAAGCAGGTGAGGAGAATAACTTGCCTATTCAAGCTATCAGTTTTAGTTACAATTCACAAATCGGAGACGAAGCTGCCATCGCTTTAGCAAGCCACCTACCGCCATCTATTCGTGAAATTGGGTTAGTCAACTGCGGTATTTCGGACACCGGAGGACGTGCCATCTTGGAGTGGATGAACCGTTCTCCACAGCTCAGGATGATTTGTATGGAAGAGAATCACTTCTCCGCAAAACTGAGGCAGAAACTGCAAGCATTTAGCCATATAAATCCTCAAATCTTAGTTGTTTACTAGTCTGATAAGATTTTTTAATTTGAAGAATTCATTATTACAAATAATATCCTATCTTGAATAGATTTCTTGTACGATATTTAAAAAATCGCTTTGTACCCTTACGCTAGGCCATTCCTAAAACTTTCCTTATCCATGAAAAACCTATGTTTATGCTTCTTGCTACTTACTTTTTTGGCTTGTAGTGATGACGATGAAGTTGTAAAAGATACAACACCCAGCAATACGCCCAATATCCTGCTCATCATCGCAGATGATATGGGAAAAGATGCCACGCAAGGGTTTTTGGAAGGTAGCATCAAACCCAATACGCCGAACATTGACAAGTTTAAAAACGAGGGCGTCGTTTTTAATAACTTCTGGGTCAATCCTACTTGTTCCCCAACGCGCGCATCCATCATTACCGGAAAATATGGCTATCGAACGGGCGTGAAATGGGCAAACGATGCATTAGCTTCCAGCGAAAAAATTTTACAAAAATACATTGAAGAAGAAAGCAGTAAGGCTTACGCTACCGCCGTCGTAGGGAAGTGGCATTTGTCGGGAGACAATACCAGCGTTAATCCAGAAGCTTTTGGATTGGATTATTATGCGGGATTGGTCAGAGGCGCAGCACAAGATTACTATCAATGGCAAATGACGGAAGATGGTGTGGGAAGTTTGCAAACAACATATATTTCTACGGTATTCACCGATTTAGCGATCGACTGGATAACTACACAAACAAAACCTTGGTTCCTCTGGTTGGCTTACAATGCGCCGCATACGCCTTTTCATGTTCCTCCCAGTGAAATGCATAGTCAGGGTAACTTACCGGCTTACACCAATGGCTTAGACCCAATGCCATATTATATGGCAGCAATTGAAGCAATGGATTATCAGATAGGAAAATTGCTGGCGGCAATACCCGAAACGGAATTGGACAATACGGTAATTATTTTTATCGGAGACAATGGAACGCCCAATCAAGTAGCACAGTCGCCTTATACTTCGGCTAGGGCAAAAGGAAGTTTGTATCAAGGTGGCATCAATGTACCGATGTTTGTTGCTGGCAACGGCGTGAGTCGAGTAGGAGCCGATGATAATTTAATTTGTAGCACGGATCTTTTTAGTACCATTGCGGATTTAGCGGGGGTTAGCAATCCGGATCGTGGAGATAGTAAAAGTTTTAAAACCTTGTTGACGCAGGAAGCACCACACCGAGATTTTCAATATTCGGAAATGAATGATGGAACTGTTGATTTGTGGACGATTAGCAATGGTGAATTTAAGTTAATCGTTAACGCCAACGGAGCCAAAGAACTGTACCACTTAACCAACGATCCATACGAAACCAACAATTTACTAAATGCCACTTTACAAGCTAACGAAGCAGCGGCTCAAGCAGCTTTAGAAGCGGAATTATTGATCATCAGAAATTAAATACTGCTCATGGAAAAATCCATTGCCTCTATTTGCTTCCTCTTTCTTTTTTTAGTAGCAAATACTTCTTTTGCTCAAATGGGGCAGAAAGTATCGGAGCCTTTCGAATTTCAATTTGAAGCAAAAACCTTGCGCGGCTTAATCGAAAAACCAAAGGACAAAAAATCTACGGCTATGATATTGCTCATTCCGGGATATGGTAAAACTAATTTTGTAGAAGGTCAATGGTTCTCTCGGCTTCGAAACCAGCTAGTCAGTGCTGGCTTAACGGTTTGTTTTTGGGATAAAATGGGTTGTGGGAATAGTGAAGGTGTATTTAATGCACAACAACCTGTCGAAAATTCTGCGGCGGAAGCCATTGCTGCCATTCAAGCCCTCAAAAAGTTGAAGCTCCCCGCATCGCAAAAAATAGGACTTTGGGGAATTAGTCGCGCGGGCTGGATTTGTCCACTGATCAATGCGCAGTTTCCAATGGACTTTTGGATTTCGGTGAGTGGGACAGATGATAAAGAAAACTTTGGTTATTTGCTAAAAGAGAATTTAAGAATTGCGGGTAAGCAGGAAGCTGAAGTTGAGCATTTAGCGCAAGCTTGGAAGCAAGGGCATCGACTTTTTTGTACGCAGGCTAATTTTGAAACTTATCTAAAAGCCATTGAACCCTTAAGGCAAGATAGTACGGCTAGAAAATTATTTGGGTATAAAAACGAATCCAAGATTACCGATGCTGCACGTGCCGCCTACGCGCTCAATCAAAAAACTTACACCAGCAAAGGTCATTTTGACGAAGTAAGTGGCTTGTGGGTTTACCTCAAAAACTTTGATAAAATACTATTGGAAATAGAATGTCCTGTGTTAGCTTTATTTGGAGAAAATGATACTCAAGTGGACTGGCGAAAAACAAAAAAGCTTTACGAGCAAACCATCGGTTCGAATCCCAATGAGATATTAACAACTAAGGTCTTCCCGCAATGTAACCATAGCTTGCAAAAATGCATTAGCTGTGCTTACCAAGAAGATTTGTCTGCGTCGAATTGGGAGGCTTGTGATGGTTATTATGAAACGATGAAAGCTTGGTTGAAAGCGCAAGGAATTGTTGAAACAGTAGGAGAATAAAATGAAACGTTTTTTTTATACAAAAGCCGAAGACCAAAGAAACTAAAATGTTTTTTCAATGGTTACAAAAGGGAAGCGAGCAGTGTGCTCATTCGCTAAATAGAAGACTGATTTAAAATATAAGAAACTATCGCAATGTTCGATACCATTATCAAAACAGAAAACTTAATCCTCCGGCCATTCGAGTTGAAAGACATTACCCCGACGCTGGAAATGGAACAAAATCCCGCGATTAATCAATATACCAACGACGGCGGCATCAAGACCAAAGCTGAAGTGACTCAACTACTCGAAACCTTAATTAAGGTCGATTACAAAATTTATGGTTTTGGTCGATTCGCTTTGGAGCTGAAAGCCACTGGAGCATTCATAGGTTTTTGTGGCTTGAAATTTTTAAAAGAGACCAATGAAGTGGATTTGGGATATCGCCTGAAAATGAAATACTGGGGAATGGGCTTGGCCACAGAGGCTGCTCGGGCTTCGGTGAAATTTGGTTTTGATACCTTACAATTAGCAAAAATTGTCGCTTTTATACTACCGGAAAATAAACCCTCTCAGCGGGTGTTAGAAAAATTAGATTTTGTCTGGGAGGAAGAGTTGATGGAAGAAGGGGAGCTGATTCATAAGTTTGGATTGCATAAGAAAATATAGCTATCTAAGCTTCAAATCTCAATTAACAAAAGCTTGTAAAAGCTAAACGATTGCTAAGAAACTTAACGAGTATTCCTTTTCGTCCACTAAATAAAGCATCATGATCCTAAAAATGTTCCCCGAAATAGCCGAAGTATTTCAAAAGCCTAGCAAAGCCTTGGAAAAATATTTCTTTCCCATTTGTACCGTTGACCTCGCAACACTAAATCCAAAATGGGAGGGAACTGTTCCTTTTTTGCTTTTCAACGAAGATCCTTACAATGAGAAAACTGCAAAATACTTTAACCATTATTGTGAGGATAATACGATTGGATTTAAGGTGAAAAATGGGAAAGTAGCGTTGCTGACCGACCTCAAAATCATGCGCGTTAGCAAAAAATGGAAAGCATGGTTGAAAGAAACCCAAAAAGGATATCAAACTTCGAAGGAAGAATTTATCACAAAACAAGGTCGCTTTAATTATCAAACTGCCATTGAGCTAGGAGGAAAGCCAGATTGGATACGAGGAAAAGCAACGCCAAAAAATAAGAAAGGTAAAAAACTAAAATTTATCGGTCAATTTGATTCTAGTGATTTTGCGAGCGATTACTGTGGAAAGGAAATCTACGTTTTTTATGAACCTAAAGAAAAGGTGATTGTACATCGGTATCAAGTTCATTAAATCTTTCGAGACAATAAGTATCATATGAAAAATCAGTATCTACACCAACAGATTTATTTTATCGCAGTATTCTTGTGTTGTATTTTGTACCTTTCCTGTCAAGAACAAAGTACACAAGGTTTACGGCAAGCTGGCGTCTTGGTGTCAGATACCATTCCAAAAGCTAAAAATCCAATCATTAAAGCTAAGGCCAATACCGTTTTCCCTCAAATTCATACCAATTTGCGGGGCATGGTAAGTGAATTTGTTCGAATCATGTACCAAGATAAAAAAGGTGATTTTTGGTTTGGTACCAATGGAGACGGTGTGATTCATTACGATGGAAAATCCTTGGCTAAATTTGTTAAAAAAGACGGTTTGGGTGGAATTGCCGTTAGGGGAATTGTCGAAGATGCAGCAGGAAATATTTGGTTTGGAACCTCCGGTGGGCTAACGAAATACGATGGAAAGCGCTTTACTAATTTTTCTCAAAAGGATGGCTTGATTCATGATGAAATTTGGGATATCGAGTTAGATCAGCAGGGAACCATTTGGATCGCTACGGTCGAAGGGGTGAGCAAATTTGACGGAAAAGTATTTACCGATTTTCCCATTCCAAGAGCAACGGTAGATGATCCCGCACCAATGCTATCTTACCACGGAGTGTTTGATATTTTAGCGGATCGAAAAGGGAATATCTGGTTTCTTAGCGACGGCTATGGTATTTGTATTTTTGATGGTAAAAACTTTAGTCACTTGACCAAAAAAAATGGCTTGGCCGATAACAACGTTAGTGATATCTTGGAAGATCGACAAGGCAATTTCTGGATTGGCACCTTCTATGGCGGAGTAAGTCGTTACGATGGAAAAAATTTCATCAATTATACCCAAGATGGTTTAATTGAGGGGATTGAAACGTATAATTTTTGTGAGGACAAAGCGGGGAATATTTGGTTTGCTGCGGAAGGTGTTGGCGTATATCGTTTTGATGGACAATCTTTTGCACGATTCACCACGGAAGATGGACTCACCACAAATGGCGTGCAGAGCATTTTTTTGGATCAAAAAGGACAACTTTGGTTTGGCACTTGGAAAGGAATCTGTATCTATGATGGACAATCTTTTGCTGATGCTGCGAAGAAAGAAGCTTGGACGGAATGAGGAAAAAAGGGAGCATAAATTAATTATGGCGGGTTCAGAAATATAAAAGCGAATGCTTGCTAGTGAGCTTGATGAATCTTGGCAGGCAGTATTTCGTAGAAAAAAAGATCAATGATTTTATACTAAAAAAATGAATAAATTTTTATTGCTATTTAGTTGCTTATCTTTTACCGTGTTAACTAACCTGTTTGGGCAAACCAAAGTAAGGGTAGATACTATAGCTAACCCAAGCTCCGTTTGGAAAAAAGAAAAACCTTCAAATCTACACCAAGAAATGACACCAGTAGAAAAAGACGAATTATACGCTGCGGCGCGAAGTTGTGCTCAACTCAAAAATGATGATGGAAAGATGGCCGAGTTCATTACTCAAGGTTTGGAAATAGATCGAAAAGACGAATATGGTTATTCCTTGAGCGAAAGAGCTATCTTTGGTGCCGTTAATTACAGTGCTTTGCATGCACTTTGGCAAGCAAAAGCAATCGCACGAACAGCGTACGTAAAAAATATATTTGATCAATTTGAAAAAGGGAAAACTGCGACTGATTTTTACCAAGCAGAAAAAGAGGAAAAAGATAGGAAGCATCGTAAAGTCCCTGACCTTACGGATAATTTTTCTGCTGAAAAATTAAAAATTGCAAGCAGTTTCTTTGAAATCACGGAAGCGATTGAAGGAGAGCAAGATTCAGAAATAGAGTTGACGATAAATTTAGAACCCTTTTTGTACAACGAGCATTATACCGAAACGGAGTTGCAATTTCTTGGCTTTTGTACTCCTGAATTGAAACAGCAAGTATTTTCCACTAAAGGTTATGAATTTCAAGAAGCTGAAATAGAACCCGCTTCTATTTATGTTCAAAATGTACATAATCTCGTTGAGTTGAAAAAGCTAGTCATCAAAGCAGCAGCTGACTTTTATCTCATTCAAGCCGATTTATTATTCGACTTTGAAGGAGAAGCGACAAACTATAAAAACCAAACGGTCCATTGGGAATTTAAAACGAAAAGATGAAAATGTTCTATATTGCAAACAGCTTAGACAAAACTATCCCCTTGCAATTCATACCACTTAAATGCCAACACCAGCAATAAAACAATAGATGATTAAGCATTTGCAAATAAAACTAAAGCAACAAAATTTTGGCTTCCTGAGGTTAAGGGCAGCACACGAGGAGTTTTATAAAAAAATGATGCTGGGAGGACCGCCCTTGTTTTCAGAATTTGCAATTAGCTTAAAGCCAAATGCACTTGACAAAATTAATATTGTCATTGAAGCTGAAGAAGCTACTCAGATCAACACGATTGCCAAAGGGGTAGCGAATGCACTAGACGCCATTATCGCAACGATTAATTATTATGGAATTGGATTTGTAGGTTTTGATCTTCAAATTAGCTGTGGTAGATTTCATCCAATTGACTCTAGGCCGATTGGCTATGAATTGCCCGTAAAGGAAATTATATTGCGTTTGATTGAAACAAATAAATTTGAAAAGTCTATCATTCGGTATGCTACTAAAAATAAGCTTTTTGAAATTTTTAAAACAAAAAAAGAAAAACAAAACAAATATTTCGAAAGAGATATTAGCTTAAAACTTCCCTTCCAGTATCCAAAATCTTTGGCGCTCAATGGTCATTGGAAAGCAAAAGCCGTCTACGGCGATAGTCATGATGATCACAAAAAAGGAATTTTGATCATCGAAATTGAAGACAATAGCAAGGACTATAAAACAAATGAAATCGCCATCAAATTTGAGACGCCAATCAAACCTGCATTAGGAAATGCCCTCATCAATGAATGCAAAGTACTTATTGATTTCGTGTATCTTCAAAAGATGAATTTACGAGGAATCAATATAAGCATCTCCGTTCAAAATGAATGGGATAAACATTCCATCAGACAAATGAAATTAGAACCGCTCGCATGGATCATGAAGACTATTTTGTTTCATCCTGATCATTTTAAGATCAACGAGGAAAAGCATTTTAAAAAAATCGAGTCGTGATTATTGAAGGATTGCAAAGCAAAGCAAAGCAAAACAAAATGAAAGACAAGCAAGCGCTAATTGATATTATCAAAAAATATGCAGTAGAGCCGTATCGCAGTGCCATGATCGAGGACTTGAAACCTGCCATTCGATTGAGAACTACGGGAGAAGCTTGTCATAAAATTGGTGCTACTAAATTGGGCGGATGTCCAGATTTGCCAGCACAGATAAACTGGCCTAAAAATAGTGCAGACGGACAATATTTCAGTTTCTTAGGACAAATTAACCTCAGCGAAATCAAAGTCTTTGATGAACTTAAGCTACTACCGTCACATGGGATCTTGTATTTTTTCTTCAACCTTGATTCAGGAGATGAAGGAAAAGTGATTTTTTCAGCTACCGCAGAAGACTTAGAAAGCGCAATTTTACCCCATGAATTGGCCACAAAAAATAAAACTTTTTGGCAGAAAATATTCTTTAGAAAGCCAATCCGTCGAATATTAAAAGAAAGTACCGTTAAACTTGAACAAGAGTATAATATTCCAAGCTGGGATGCTTTAAGTTTAGAGCGCATTTACCAAGAGACAAAAACGGACATAAAACCGATCGATGCGTTCGACGAAGCTATTTTTGATGCTAAATATGAAGACGGAGAATCAGAAACAACTTCGAATCATCATTTGTTGGGACCTTATCAAGGCATTCAACACGAATCGCATGAGTTGAACTTTGTTCAGATAAAAGACTTTCAGCAGCCAAGTCTCGCGGAAATCAATCAAGCCTTAGCATGGAAGTTGTTACTACAAATAGATTCAGATGATCAGCTTGAACTGATTTGGGGCGACTGGGGGCGCGTATACTTTTTTATTTTAGCAGAAGATTTGAAAAATCTAAATTTTGATCGTGTTAAAATTATCGCGGAGTGCTATTAGACACACTCACTAGATAAGGATGAACTAAAAATTTGCTTACAAGACTGGATTAAAAATCTTACTTTTGCAATGAAGTTGTTTTAAATTGAAATAACAGCAATAATAAATTAAAGAATACATGAAATTATCAGCCTTTAAAGCCACCGTAAAAAACCTTGATCGAGTGCAATTTAACTTGCCCAACGGCGAATCGGTTCCCAGTCATTATCACATCACGGAGGTAGGTTCCATTACGAAAAACTTTATTGATTGCGGAGGTACGGTGAGAACAGAAAAAGTAGTAAACTTTCAATTATGGTTTTCGGATGATGTTGATCACCAACTCCAGCCCGAAAAAATGCTGGCCATTATTGAACTAGCAGAAGAACGATTAGGACTAGAAGATACTGAAATTGAAGTTGAATACCAAGCAGCAACCATCGGAAAATATGGTTTGGAATTCAAAGAAGATGCTTTTGTCTTAACGACCAAAATGACCGATTGCCTAGCGCCAGACAAATGTGCCGTTCCCACGAATAAGCCGAAGTTAAACCTTGCTGATTTAGTAGTACAGTCGAAGGGCTGTGATCCTGGCAGTGGCTGTTGTTAGTTAGCAGCCATTCAAACGCAGTACGTTGTATGCTCCAACTCAATTCCATGATAAAAAACACCTTGCTTTACTTTACCTTGTTATTACTCCCCGTGTCTATCATTGCTCAAAACAGCATTTTAGAAAATTTTCCTTTTGCAGAGGGAGGATATACAATGCTCGGAAAAGCGACTACGGTGCCAACTAGCATGGAATGGAAAGATTCAATGGAGTATTGGTACGTGGAAGATATCAAGCTATTGCAGCAATTCAAAAAAGAATTGATCTTTCCTAGTCGTATGGTGGAAGTGACTGACTCGTCTCGTTGCCACATTTCGATCTGTAAAGCAGGAAAATCACTAGCCTATTTTAATATGAAAATAGACCTAGACCAACTTAATACTAAGCAATATCTCAACCCAAATAAATTCAAACCCGCTGTATTTAAGACTGTTTCTTTCGATACGCTATCTGCGGCAAGAACTTATCTTAATACTATTTTTGCAGATCAAAATTTGCTGTGTGTAGACAATCCGGACTTACTGCAATTCGAAGGTAGTTTTATTTTTGAATACAATTGCTTGGACGAATTCGGCGGTTGTTTTGGGCAACAAGAAAAGATAATTGCCTTCCTTACGGAAAAAATAAATCGTGCGTATCCGAACGAGCCATTTGAGTTAGCAGAGAGTGGTGGAACGAAAGTTGAGCTATTTGTTCAAGTAAAATGTAATTATTCCTTGAGTGAAAAATTTGATTTATATTATCGTGTCAATGATATTAGTTGGACGCCGTATTCCTTGCGACTTAATTCTTTTTGGAAAGAATAAGACTTGGTCTCAGCGATTTTGGAAAAAAATCCCAAATAAAATAAAGTTCATGAAATTAAAAATAGCATTTCCAGCTATCGTATTCTATATCTTTATCTGTTTTGGGTTGATTTATTTAGCCCATAATATCGTGTTGCAATTCCGTTGGAATAAAACGATGGGAATTGTACTAGAGCTTAAATCAAAGGCAGATGAAAAGCGGCAACTTTATCCAGTAGTTGCTTTCACCAACCACTTAGGAGAACCATCAACCGCCGCTATTAGGCAATCTTCCAATCAGCCCTTTTACAAAAAAGGAGACGAGATTCCTATCATCTACAATCCTGAAGATTCCACTGACGCAAGAATTAATACCTTTGGATGGAACTACGGTTTTCCCATTTTTTTCGCGCTCCTCGGTTTTGTTGCCCTCTTGATTCCTAGTCATCTGTGGCATATTTCGTAGCCGTCTTCCTGCCATAGCAATCAATCTCTATTGCTCGAAGGATGCTCGTAGCAATACTTGCACCACTGTTCAAAATAACCACTAGGCTTACCAAAATAACCCTTTTTTATACCAAAAACTACTGAAAAAAATAGCCCATCTTTGCAAGATTATTTTTCATTTAAAGGTACGTACGGAAGCTTCGGTGAGTCACCATTAGCGAATTGAAGCAAAAGAAAGATGATTTTACCGTATCAGTAAAGAAAGAACCCATTTGTTAATTGAAAAATGCCTTTTGCCGTAAGGTATTTCTCTTTGATTTCTCCTTGAATTATTATGACAGCATTCGAAACCATTAATAAAGGATATAACCACGTATTCCAAGCGGATCAGTTGAGCATTGGAGTTGTTGTTCCCATTGAGAACTATGCTCAACATTCGGTGCCAACGATGAAGCGACACCTAGAAAACGTACAACTTGTTGAGCAGTTAGGATTCAAGGCTTTATGGATTCGTGATGTCCCTTTACACGTTCCTGCCTTTGGAGACGCCGGACAAACCTTTGACCCTTTTACCTACTTGGGATATCTCGCCGGACGAACCAACGAGATTACTTTGGGCGTAGCGAGTATTGCTCTACCGCTGCATCATCCCGTTCACGTAGCAAAATCTGCAGCAACGATTGATCAACTTTCTGGAGGAAGATTTATTTTAGGTGTAGCCTCCGGAGATCGGTACGAAGAATATCCTGCAATGGGTATTGATTACGAAAAACGTGGCGATTTATTTCGAGCATCCTTTGCTTACATTCGTAAAGCACAAGATAATTTTCCTAAATTAGCGCCCAATGTTTACGGAAGCTTAAATGGAAAAGTAGATATTCTTCCCAAGCCCGTCGCCAGTAGAATCCCCATTTTAATCACGGGACATAGTCGACAAACCCTCGAGTGGAATGCTCAAAATGGAGATGGTTGGATGTATTATCCTAGCAATTTAGCGCAACAAAAAGATACTATTTCAGCGTGGCGAAGCCTTTTTGGCGCTACGGAAAAGTACAATAAACCTTTCTTGCAACCTTTATATATTGACTTGCAAGCAGATGATGATTTTTTGCCACAAGCCATTCATTTAGGTTTTAGGATTGGGGCAAATCATTTAATTGATTATTTAAACCATTTAAAAGAGATTGGTGTTAATCACGTAGCCATTAACCTCCGGTTCAACACCAGAGGAATAGAAAAAACCTTGGAGCATCTTGCCACTATGGTTTTACCACACTTTCATCGTAACCGCCATAAAACTTAACTATAAAATTCAACTATCATGAAGACTATTTTAATCACCGGAAGTACCGATGGCATCGGAAAATTGGCAGCGATAAAACTCGCCCAAGCAGGGCATGAGGTATACCTGCACGGAAGGAATGCGGAAAAACTGGAACAGACCAAACGGGAAATTATTGAACTTTCTGGCAATCCAAAGCTTGATGGATTTGTAGCGGATTTCTCTGACTTGGAAGCGGTGAAACGAATGGCTGAGCAAGTCAAAAAGAAATTACCAAAAATTGATGTCTTGATTAACAATGCAGGTGTTTTTAAGAGTTCAGTCCAAGCAAACGAAGCAGGATTTGACTTGCGATTCGTCGTTAATTATTTTGCGCCTTATTTGTTAACGAAACGCTTACTGCCACGCTTACGGCAAGGAAGCAAAGCTAGGATCATTAACTTAAGTTCGGCTGCCCAAGCCTCGATCTCCTACGAGGTGATGTCGGGTCAAACTAAATGCGCTCAACAAGCAGCTTATGCCCAGAGTAAGTTAGCCTTAACCATGTGGAGTTTTTATTTAGCCAAAACGGTTCAACCGATAACCGTCATTGCGGTAAACCCCGGTTCCTTGCTCAATACAAAAATGGTAAAAGAAGGATATGGTTATCATTGGTCTTCTGCCGATAAGGGCGCAACTATTTTGTATGACTTGGCTGTTTTAGAGCAATACGCGGCAGACTCCGGAAAGTATTTTGATAATGATAATGATGGATTTGGAAAGGCACATGAGGATGCTTACCTAGAAAAAGAGCTTGACAAATTGATAGTTGCCACCGATAAGATAATTGAACATTAATATCTTTTTTTAAGTTTAAACAAACAGGTGCTAAGGGAATTCCATTTGTTTGGCAGAAAGAGGAATAAAAGCTTTACTAAACTTTGCTCTAACAAGTGGGGAAGTTTAAAACTTCACCAAATAAGACTTCTAAAGTATAAATAAAAAGGAGTTATTATTTATTTCTTCTCCGTAATTTTCTTTATATCTTTAAAATAAAAAGCTATAAAACACCTGATATGGAAAAAATTCGTTTACGAATATTACTCTTAATTTTTATCGGAATCTTTGTCTCAACCGCAACCAGCGCACAAAATAGAAACTTCATCACTAGTCTGTCTTTGGGCTTTGGATATTCAGGATTTGATTTAGAAAAGAATGCCATAGGGGACGCTCAGCCCATTTTCTATCCGATGGGAGGCATTCAGCTTCAGAAAAGATTAAGCCCAAAGTGGGCGTTGACGGTTTTTCCAAACGTTGGAATGTCAGGTAATACAAAATCAGTTGATTTGAGTTTAGCTCCAATTCGTCGCGTAAAATCTACTTCTGCGTTTGTTAACCTTGCGGTGCATCCAAAGTATTACCTCAATAAGTTATTTTACATTTCTGCCGGACCAGAGCTTTCTTATCTCTTGTGGAATTATGGAAGTGCCTTTAATGAAGAGGAACGGCAAATCTATAACGTAGAAGAAACTGATTTTTTCAAGCGTGTAAACCTACTCGTCTCTTCTTCCCTTGGATTTTCTACGAAAGTAGCCGAATCCAGAAAAAATGCACCCGTTCAAATTGACGCATTGTGGTATTTAGAATTCCGATTCAAAAGAGGAATAAGCAATATCTTAGATCCCGATTTTTTTGGGAATGATCAATCGACAGGTATTATCGCTTTTGAACTCGTAACGGGCATCTCTTTCGCCTCAAAAAAATAAGATCTCCTCAAAACAAATAAGGTTCTTTTAACAGTTTGATTTTATGCCGCTACACGAACGGATAAGCTTCAAGCTTTCTTAGTTTTTCGTGAAAACAAGATTGATTCAGGTACTTTCCACACGCAATTCCCGTGGAAATACGCATGACTGGTGCACTAAAGCTAGCTACCTTTGAGAAGCTTTCATATTGAAGTCTACGAATCTTACTAAAATCAAACTTATGCTTCTCCTCCAGCAAATGACCTTTACCAAAATGCTGTGTTCCTTGCTCTTGGTAGTTACGCTTTTTTCTGCTTGTAAAAAAGACATCAAAACACCTACTTTTCAAGCCCCCACTTTTGTAGAACAACAGTCCATGTTCTACTTATCTTGGATCGCGGAATGTACAGCTGATACCGCCATGGTTCAGGATTCCCTGCGGGGTTTACAATCCTTGACTACTTTGGGAAGTACTCAATTAGCATCCGCATTTACAAATCCTATTTTAACTAGTACTTTTGGTGATTACGGAGCTACTCCCGTCTGGGGACCTGCGCTCAGTGTAAGTGTCGTCGGAGATTCTGCGGTGATAACGGATAATCTATTGTACACGGCTCGATCGGAAGACGAAGATAATGTTACTTACATCATTGCCGTTGCTGGCACCAATGCCATTTCTGCTTTCGATTGGTTCGAAGAAGACTTTAACGTTCAAAACACGCTACCTTGGAATGATCCATCTGGTCAATCACACGGATCAATTGCCGCAGGTTCTGCGTTGGGATTGAATACTTTGCTTCAATTGAAAGATCAGCATAATGAGAATATAATTAATTTTATTACCAAAGCATTGCTCAATAGCAATCATAGCAAAAAATATACAATTGCCGTCACTGGACATAGCTTGGGAGGTACTTTATCTCCCTTATTGGCCTTGTACATAAAAGAACGATTAGCAGCGCTGCCCTTGTCTGTTACGTACTCGGTAGAAGCCTGGCCTTACGCAGGTCCGACGCCGGGAGACGAAACATTTGCGGATTATCTTGTCAGCACGCTTGATGCTTATCATGCGTATTACAACAATTTTGATTTGGTGCCGCATATTTGGGAGTTAGATTCCTTGGAGCGTTTGTGTAAGCTTTATACCGTGGATGAAAATAAATGTGGCTATACGGATGCAAATGCAAATATTGCTAATGGTTTTGTTCAATGGATGATCAGTCTCTCAGATTCTAGTAGTATCAATTATCACATTGCTGGCACCCCGAATACTTTTAATGGGAATCGCTTACCACTTGATGCGAACTATTGTGAAATCTTAGCTGTGTTGGCGGATAGTATTACGACGGGAGAACAGGACCTGTATAAAGATTTGAAATTTGTCTTAGAGATAATCGACTTACAATGTGGGGATACCAATCCTACGAACAACCTAAAGGATAACATTGCCTATCTGCTTTTGTACTTACGAGATGTCGATTACCAGCATACGACGGCATACGAATTGCAATACTTCCGGGACTCGATAATCATGGCAAATGTTGATGCACTCTTTCCCGCAGGAACGGATGAGCTCACTTATATAGACCCTGTGATTAGTGAATTACTTCTTACGGTTGGTAATTATATTTCAAGTAGAACCAATACAGATTGCGCTTGTCAAAGTTAGACAGGTTTGCGGTGAGCTATAAAATGACTAGTCGATAATATTCCTTTGCAAGCGTAGCGGCTAGTCATTTTATAAGGTCAAAAATAATGTTTTGTTTTAACTCACATCTAACTTGTCTAACGCTGCCCACTGCTCAAATGCAGGAAACGCAGCTTTCGCTTGATTAATCGTTTGAAAAAATAATTTATCTTGTCGCAATTGATAGTAACTCAGTGCTAGATTATAAAAGGTATCTGGTTTTTGACCGTGTAGTTTTTCAGAGTGTTTAAAATAGAGTAGTGCTTCCGCATAAAAGCCGAGGTCATAAAAAACACCGCCAATTTCATACGCTAAGTCATAGTCTTCCCCAATGCTAAAATAGCTTTCCCAAACCTTGTGCAAGGTTTCTCCAATTCTTTTTCTTTCGTTAAAGCTAATCGCTTTTGCGACTTGTTTTAATCGGGGCAACAACTTGATGAAATAAGTTGAGTCGTAGGCACTCAAGCGAAAAAGTGCAATCAGCTCTTTTACCTTCAACCTTGAAACATTAAAATAAGAGAGGTGCTTCAAACTATTAAAATCATCGGGACCAAAATCGTCCACAGATTTTTGGTAGGCATCAATGGTGTGTGCATAGCTGTCTGCATTTTTGAGTAAGAGAAATGCTCCTAATTCTAAGTGGAAAGTAGAATACGTAGGGAATAACACTTTGCCACCTTGTTTTTCACAAAAAACACCGAGCGCGTGATAATTTACCCAAATGGAAAAGCTACCATGCGTGACAACATCTGGTTCTTTTTTATTATCCATATCGTGCACTTCGTGAAAGCCTTTATCCATCGATAACATCAAAAGTCCTTCTTTCGAAAGTTGTTCAATATTTTTAATACAATGCATACACTGCTCCGGAAAAAACAAATAGCTATGGGAAAGGATATCTTTGTACGATTCCAAGATTTCGTTAATGACGGGATTGTCGTAATAAGGATTTTCTGTTAGGGTATGCTCGTAGGTTAAAGTGATCTGCTCAATTAATGTTTCGGGGTTTAGCGTTGCTGGATCTTCACTGGCAGCGATGGAAATAGAAACATCGGAAACAACTTTATCTTTAATCAAAAACAGCTCAGTGGGAATGGAATCAAAAAAGTAATTTGCAATGGCGACGATCGGTTGCTCCAAGCTTTGAGCTTCAATTGATTTTTTAGCCTTGCGTAAGTATAGTTCTTTACTGCCTACGGCATCAAAATAAGATACGTCTAAAATACCTTGCTCAAAAAAAACCTTAAATTGAGAATGCGCTTCGAAAAAGTTTAGGTTCTCTTCCACAATGTCGCTTAAAACGTAGCAAAACGCAGGGATTTTCAACTTGGTCTCTTTGGTAAGATTCAGCAGGTGCATTAGAATGTGAAAGGCAAGCCGACCATGTCCCGTACCGAGTTCTAAAATATAAACGGTTTCTGTGGTCTTCCCCTTAACTCCGAGATCTTTTAACAAGCCAAAAATGAGTTCCGCATAAGCTTTCCCGACGAAAGCATTGCTCGTCAAGTGGTGCGGCACAATGTTTTCACTAAAGGCGCTGATGCCTCTGAATTGGTAAAAGTCACGATTAAGTTGCCAAATTTTACTCTTTGAAAAAGACTGATTTGATTCAATCTCGAATAGATTAGATGCGTTAGATTCCATGCGGGTAAGCTCATTTAGTGGATGAATAAATTCATTTTCCAACCTTGAAAGCTTATACTATGGACTGCGTAGTAGAAACTGACGAATTTTAGATTCGGATCAAAGGTAGTTTATTTTATTGACTAAGTACTATTGCTTAGCAAAAGGGTGTGTGTCCCAAATTGCACAATTAAGCAGCAGCAATAATTTTTTTGATCATATCCCAAGCTCCGCTATGTTTATAACATCGTAGATTGCACATAGCTTGGGCTCCTTTAATAGACCATTTTTGTCCAGAAAGTTTCATCCGCTGTTGAATCACACTTCTATGAGCTGCCTCTATTGGCCCTGGTCCAATCATCAAACCTTTTTCTCGATAGGATTTATACTGCATTCGGTCTTCATGCTCAAGGTAATAATCAATAATCCATCCATCATTACATAAACCGAATCTTGATCGGATGAATTAGATTTTAAACGAGGAATGATCGATTTGCAGTTTGATTCTATTAAAGGATCAACTTTAATTGAACGAAGCGCTGCTATTCGCAAAGTCTATGGTTTTCGAATACTTCATTGTAGGCTAAAATGAGTAGGTGACAGGGAATAACCATTTGCCATTCCTGGGTATAATCAATTCAACATAACATTAAGAAAAAGTCAAAAAATTAATTTATCCCATGAAAATTATTACCTTTAAGCATTAAGAATTACCTAAATGGGTTTACACAAGCAAACTATTACAAAAGTAGCATCAGGAAAGAAAAGTCATTAAATATGAATAAACTAATATCCCTTTTTATCTTATTTTTTATTTTAAAAACCTGCACTGCACAAGAACTAGAAAAAGCCCGTTTTTTTATTTATCCAGAAACTTCTGTCCTAAGTATCAACAACTCAACGTACAGCATTGATTCAAGTGCATTTCCTTTAGTACTCCAACTGCCAGAAGGATCATACCCCTTGCAGATATGGTCGCCTAAATATGATGTGATACGAGATACTTTAGTAGTCAAAAAAAATGGAAGTAATACTTATAAAAAAAGACTTGTCGTTCTAAGCCCAGAGTTTAAATCATATAAAAAAGAACTAACTAATTATACGAATCAAAGATTTAAAAATAATCTATTAAAAATTGGATTACCAACAGTTAACTTATTAGCCTTATGGTTAGCATATGACGGAGGGAGTATTCGAAAAATTTCAGACTCAAAAGAGAAAGTCAATTTTCACAGAAATGCCTTTATTAATTCCGTATCGCCTTCGATAATAGCAAGTGAAAGGGATAATTTTGAAAAAAGCCTAGAAAAATACAATAGCCAAAGAAGAATGCTTAGAAATAAACGTATAGTAGGTTTTTCTATCGTAGCGCTTTCCAGTTTCTTTTCCTATAAAATCATAAAAAAGAGTAACAAAAATAAACCAACTAAAAAGCCAACTTACGCTCCCAAAAATCCATTAGTTTTTGAATATTTGGAACTTAATATATTCTCGAATAGTGGTGTAACACTTCACTTTAATTTCTAATCTTATGTATAAAAATATAGTTACTTTAGTATCAATACTTAGTATGCTTCTATTCAGTTGTAACGAGAACATTGATGATTTACCGTATAGCCCTTATGAAGATGAAAACTTTGAACTAATTACAATAACAAATTTCACTTATGACGGATGGACATTAGTGGCAAATTTTGAAGCCAATGTGAAAAGAATACATTCCGTAGTCGTTTTCAAAAACGACAGTCAAATTGCGATCATTCGTGACGTAAACCAAAATTCCTTTGTGACAAGTAATTTTGCTTCTAACACTACAACTTGTTTTAGTCTAGCATTTATTGATAGTCAAGAAAATATATCCAGAAAAGGGAATACTATTTGTGTAGACTAAAAAAAAACGCCCACATTTGTCCACGATATACCGCGCCGATTTTGTTTTTTGCCAAAACAGGAATCCGCGTTTCATCTCCTTGCACATAGCCTTCAGCTAAATTCAGCTAAAATTTCTCCAATTAATAAATCGTAAAGTGGCTTCAAGCTTTCAGCTCCGGCATGGAACCAGTTATGTAGATTTATTTGTCTTAATACTTAAGTAGGCTTACCTAATAAATCGGCTATTTTTATTTTTATTATTTTGAATTTTTTAGATTAAATTTAGAGGTGTTATTTTATTAATACAGCCGAAAATTAGTTTAACCAAAGGACTTACCATGCAAAAGGAAATCTTAAACTATCAAGATGATAAAATCGTAAATATCTACGATGAAATAAATTTGTGGAGCGCGCCTTTCGGAAGATTATTATTGGAAAACATTCCAATGGAAAAAGGGATGACGATTGTGGATATTGGCTTTGGCACTGGCTTTCCACTGATTGAACTGAGTCAACGATTTGGAGAAACGAGTACGATTTACGGCATAGATATTTGGCGAGCAGCTATCGCCAGAGCGAGGGAAAAAATTAAAATACTAGGCTTAAACAATATAGAAATCTTGGAAGAAAGTGCTTCCAACATAAGTATCCGCGATCAAAGCATTGATTTGGTGACGTCAAATTTAGGGATCAATAATTTTGCTGAGAAAGAAAAAGTATACGCTGAGGTGTACCGGATTTTAAAACCAAACGCTTGTCTCGCGTTAACTACCAATCCCATCGGCACTTTCCAAGAGCTATTTGAGCTATTTGAAGAAAGTATGACTGCAATCGGCGCCGTAGCTGCAAGCAACCGACTAAGCAACTACATTGCCAATAGAAACACCGCAGCGCAAATTATCGAGCAATTTGCAGCGTTTAACTTTAAGTTACGGAAACGAAAAGCAGATTCGACGAACATGAGATTTATGGATGCAGAAAGCTTACTGCATCATAGTTTGATTAGAATTGCGTTCAGAGCAACGTGGGACCAAATCATTGGCGCTGAAAACAAAGTAGCTTTTTATGATCAGCTAGTTGTACGCCTAAATCGTCGCATTGCCACACAGGGCGCATTTAAAATGACGATTCCATTATTGTATTTGGAATTTGAAAAGGTTTCTAAAAATAAGCTGTAGTGTATCGCGATAGGCTGATTGTGGATTAAACCGCTAACATAGCGCCCTGACGAATAGATTCCTTACCAAAGAAATCTTGATGAAGTGCAGCAGCGGCTTGTCTACCTTCCGCGATTGCCCAAACGACTAAAGACTGACCTCGGCGCATATCTCCAGCAGCGTATACCTTTGCTACGGAAGTCCGATAGTCTTGAGTTGCTACATTACCCCGTTGATCCAAAGCTAAGCCTAATTGATTGAGCAAGCCTTCTTTTTGTGGATGCACAAAGCCAATGGCCAAAAATGCGCGTTCGCAAGGAATTACCTTTTTTGAGTTTGGTATTTCTACCATTTTATGATTTTGATGTTCTCCTTTTTTCCACGTTACGTTTACGATTTCTATTCCAGATAAATGAACGCCATCCGCTGCAACAAATTTTTTCGTAAGCATTGCCCATTGTCGGTCGCACCCTTCTTCGTGGGAAGAACTTGTTCGCAAAACCATTGGCCAATTTGGCCATAAATCATCGGCTTTCCGTAGGGTTGGTGGCTTGGACAATAATTCAATTTGGGTAACTGATTTGGCCTTGAGTCGTTTGGCCGTTCCCACGCAATCTGCGCCCGTATCACCACCGCCAATGACCATTACATGCTTATCAGCTACGTCAATATTCGCTGCTTCACTCAATACTTCACCGGCTACCATTCGGTTTTTTTGTTCTAAGAAATCCATTGCAAAGTATACCCCTTTCAAACTTCTACCTTTAATCGGCAAATCTCTTGGAATCGTAGCACCGCCCGTTAGGACGACGGCATCATATTTTTCTAATAGTTCATCTCCTTGAAGATCGTATCCTACATTAACCGAAGTAAGCATAGAGATTCCTCCGGCTTTCATCACCTCGATTCTTCGATCGATGATATTTTTTTCTAGCTTAAAGTCAGGGATTCCATATCTTAACAAACCGCCAATTTTATCATTCCGCTCGTAAAGCGTAACCAAATATCCCATTTGATTTAACTGATCTGCGCACGCCATGCCCGCAGGACCAGAACCAACTACAGCTACCGCAATTCCGTTGCGGTCGATATTTTTAGCCGCTTGCACCCAGCCCTCCTTAAACGCACGTTCAATGATTGACTTTTCGAGGTATTCAATCGTTACGGGATCGCTATTAATATTGAGTACACAAGAGGCTTCGCAGGGAGCAGGACATATTCTTCCCGTAAATTCTGGGAAATTATTCGTAGCGGATAGTATTTGGTATGCACGTTTCCAGTTTCCCTGATGCACCGCTTCGTTAAAGTCTGGAATGATATTACCCAAAGGACAAGCTTGATGACAAAACGGAACACCACAGTCCATACATCTAGCAGATTGCTGCGACAGTAAGTTTTTTTGTGGAGGAAGATAAAATTCCTTAAAATGAGCAATTCGGTGATTTGCGGCTTCTTTACTTGGCAGCTCTCGTGGGTATTTTTGAAATCCTTTTTTGTCTCCCATATCTTTTTTAGTTTGTCTTGTGGCTTGAATAAAATTTGAATTACTTTGTGTGCTTATCAGGCAATGGCAGATTGTTGTTTCTCTTTGCTAAGCATCGCCTTCAGTTCCTTGGGGAAGATCTTGACGAAATTAGATTGTTCGGCATCCCAATTGCTTAAAATCGCGCGTGCAGTTTGGCTAAAAGTCATTTCAAAATATTGTTTCACCTTCTCCTTAAGCTGCATTTTATCCTCTTCTTCTAAGCTTTCGACCCATACCATATCATGATTAATGTTTGTTAATAAATTATCCTGTTTGCGGTAAATAAAAGCAAGTCCACCGCTCATCCCCGCCGCAAAATTTCTTCCGATTTTCCCCAACACAATAACACGACCACCAGTCATATACTCACAGCCGTTATCGCCAATTCCTTCTAGAATCGCATCGGCACCACTATTGCGTACACCAAACCGATCTCCCGCAAGGCCTTTGATCAATACCGTACCGGAGGTTGCCCCGTATAAAGCAACATTGCCCACAATAATATTTTCTTCCGACGGGTAAATACTTTCGCGATCGGGAACCAAGCATATTTTTGCCCCGCTCAGTCCTTTACCAAAATAATCATTGGCTTCTCCTTCCAAAAAGAGACTCAGTCCTTTTGCCGCAAAGGCACCAAAACTCTGCCCTGCGCTGCCTTTAAATTGCAGCTTGATACTATCCGTTGGTAATCCTTGAGCGCCATATCTTTTTGCTATTTCGTGAGACAACATGGTGCCTACTGCGCGATGTGTATTTTTTATTTCAAAAACTTCATTTAGTTGACTATTACTAGGACTTGTCCAATCAACTTGTTGGATCAAGCGTCGATCAAGAACCGTTTCTAGTTCGTGGTCTTGTTGCTTACTCGCATACAAGCTTTGATTTTTACCGGGATCAAATTGATAGAGTAAAGCTTCCAGTTTGAGGTTTTTGGTTTTCCAATGTTTGTCAATTTGATCGATAGCGAGTAAGTCTGTTCTTCCGACCAATTCGTTCACGGTTCGGACACCGAGCGTTGCCATAATTTCTCTTAGATCCGCTGCTAGAAAATGGAAGTAGTTCACCAAATATTCCACCTTACCTGTGAATTTTTTACGGAGCGTAGGATCTTGCGTTGCAATTCCTACCGGGCAAGTATTTAAATGACATTTACGCATGAGTATACAGCCCTCTACGACGAGTGCGGCAGTAGCGACTCCCCATTCTTCTGCGCCCAGCATCGTTGCAATGGCTAAATCTCTTCCCGTTCGTATTTGTCCATCTGCCTGTAACACCACTCGATCTCTGAGCTTATTTTTAACGAGTGTCTGATGCGTTTCCGCAAGTCCCAGTTCCCACGGAAGACCAGCATGTCGAATGGAACTCAAGGGAGAAGCACCCGTTCCGCCATCTGCACCACTAATTAAAATATGGTCGGCATGGGCTTTAGTTACTCCCGAAGCAATGACGCCAACCCCAGACTTTGAGACTAGCTTAACGCTAATCCGAGCAGCTTGATTCGCATTCTTTAAATCAAAAATTAATTGAGCTAGGTCTTCTATACTATAAATATCATGATGAGGTGGCGGGGAAATGAGTCCAACGCCAGGCGTAGCGTGCCGAACTTTGGCAATATGCTTATCTACTTTATGGCCGGGGAGTTGTCCCCCTTCTCCTGGTTTAGCGCCTTGTGCCATTTTTATTTGTAACTCTTCGGCATTCGTTAGATAATTAATGGTTACGCCAAACCTACCAGAAGCTATTTGTTTGATGGCGGACTTCATGCTATCTCCCTGCTTCAATACCTCGAAGCGGCGTTCATCTTCGCCCCCTTCGCCACTATTGCTTTTTCCACCAATGCGATTCATCGCAATGGCTAACGTGCTATGTGCTTCGTGGCTAATCGAACCAAAAGACATTGCCCCCGTGACAAAGCGTTGGAGTATTTTTTCTACGGGCTCTACTGCTGCCAAAGGAATGGGTTGCGTATCTTTTTTAATTTTCAAAAAAGATCTTAGGGTACTAGCATTGGTAGCGACGCGATCAATTTCTTTAGTGAATAACTTATAGGTTTGGTACTCGTTTAAGCGCGTTGCATGTTGGAGTAAGTGAATGGATTGCGGGTTGAAGAGGTGAAATTCTCCCGTTTTTTTCCATTGGTGCAGCCCAAGATCCGGTAAAATTGGTGCGTTGTTTTTAGCAAAGGCAAGTTGATGTTTTACGCTAAGTTCTTTTTGTAAACCTTCAAAACCAATACCTCCAATCCGGCTAATGGTACCTTTGAAACATTTGTCTACTACTTTTTGATTGATTCCTAAGGCTTCAAAAGTTTGTGCCCCTTTGTAAGAATTGAGTGTTGAGATACCCAGCTTGGACATTATTTTGAGTAAGCCTTTCTCGGCAGCTTTGAGATAAGAATCTGTTAGTGCCGTAGCATTCAAATGTCCCATTTTTTTGGCTAATGCTTTGCAGGTTTCGAAGGTCAAATAAGGATAAATAGCATCTGCGCCGTAGGATAGCAATGTAGCAATATGTTGTGTTTCCCAAATATCTCCTCCCTCAACGATCAATGAAACCTTCTTGCGTTTTCCCCGAGCGATCAGAAAATGATGAATGCTACCAATGGCAAGCAAGCTAGGAATCGCGAGATGATCTTTATCAATTGCTCGATCACTCAGACAAATGAGATTGGAATGAAAGATTGCCATTTCAACTTCATTGTTAATTCGATTAAGGGCCGCTTCGATTCCTTCACTAGCTTCAAAAACTAGAGAAACTTTTGTGAAGTGGAATTTTGCTTGCTGGAGCCCTTGAATTTTTTCGAATATCTCGGAGGAAAGCAGGGGAGAGGCTAGTCTTAGCACGGCAGCTTCCTGTGGTCGAATCGTAATTACTCTGCCCGTACCACCTAAGTAAGTTTGCAAAGACATAAAAAAACGTTCTCGTAAAGAATCAATTGGAGGATTCGTAACCTGTGCAAATTGTTGCTTGAAATAATTTGCAGGATGTTGGGCTATCTTTGATAAAATAGCGAGTGGAATATCTGCGCCCATTGATCCAATGGGTTCTTTAGCTTCCGTCGCCATTGTTTTAATAATTAGATCTTCATCTTCTTTAGAAAATCCAAATGCGATTTGTTTTTGATGTAATTCTTCGGAACTGACTAATACTTTTGATTTAGTCCTAGTATGTTCCAAGTCTTTGATGTCAAGTGTGTAGGTATCAATCCAATCTTGGTAAGGGAATTGTTTACAAATTTTTGCTTTAACTTCTTCGTCTGAAATGATTCTTTTTTCATCCAGATCAATGAGTAACATTTTACCCGGCTGTAGCCTAGATTTTTTAATAATCTTAGCTTGATCTAACTTCAAACATCCCGCTTCGCTCCCCATAATGATAATTCCATCTGCGGTGATCGTATACATAGAAGGACGTAGCCCATTCCGATCTATCGCAGCACCAACGATGGTTCCGTCGGTAAAACAAATAGAAGCAGGACCATCCCAAGGTTCCATGATGGCATCGTGAAATTTATAAAATGCTTTTTTGTATTCGGGAAGTGCTTCATCGTTTTGCCAAGCTTCGGGAATCATCATCATCATCGCATGGGCTAAGGATCGACCGCTGCGCAACAAAAATTCTAAGACATTATCAAAGTTTCCTGAATCCGAAATATAAGGATCACAGATTGGTAAAATATTTTTAAATTTAGGATCAAACGTATTTGAAAGCTGAAGTCGTTTTTCTCTTGCTTGCCACCAATTGATATTTCCTTGAATGGTATTGATTTCACCATTATGAGAGATACATCTAAAGGGTTGTGCGAGCTTCCATTTGGGAATGGTGTTGGTGCTAAATCGGCTATGCACAATGGCTAAGGCACTAGTATAAGATTGATCTTGTAAGTCTAAGAAATAGGAGCGGAGTTGTACCGCAGATAATTGCCCTTTATAAACAATGGTTTTAGCAGAAAAGGAACTAATATAAAAATCATCAATGAGACTCGCGTCCTGTTGATAAGCGTCATTTAAGATAGAGGACTTTAAGAAGAATAATTTGTTTTCTAATCCTTCCGGTGCACGATTTTCTTTGAACTTTACAAACCATTGTTCCATATCTGGCTCCGTTTCCAAAGCCATTGAGCCGATCATTGAATGATCTACAGGGACGGCTCTCGTCATGCAGCATTCCATCTCATAGAAATGGATATGCTTTTTAATAATGGTTTTACAAAACTGCTTTTTGATCGGATCCTTAGGAAAAAAAAACATACCGACGCCATACTTCTTGAAGTCAGGGATATTGATGCCCGTTGCTCGTGCGATGTTTACAAAAAAATGGTGCGGTATCTGGGTAAGAATACCTGCCCCGTCACCTGTGTTTTTCTCTGCCCCACAAGCCCCTCTATGTTTCATGTTTTCCAAAACAGTCAAAGCAGAATCGACGATGTAATGGCTAGGAGTAGCCTTTAAATCGCATAATAAGCCCACTCCACAAGCATCTTTTTCTAGCTCCGGCGTGTAGAGTCCCTCTCTTGGTCGCGCCTTATTTTTTTTCATCATGACTGTTTTTTTCAAAGTGATTTGCGGTGACCAATACTAGTTTCAGTCGGATGAAACTCAACTTCTGACAAGACAAAAGTTAGGTATGACCACCGCTTAATAAGGAGGCGTTTTAGTAAAGTTGTTCTTTAATACAGTAGACATTATTCGAAAAGAGAATCTAAAACTATAACTAACGGATTATCAATACTCATTTTTCTGCAAAAAGAACTTTCGAATAAAGTCTACTGTAGACTAATAGGCTATAAATTTTATTAAGAATAAGCAACGGTTTGGTGTTCTCCAATATCGAGTCCTTTGATTTCTTCTTCTTTCGTCACCCTAATACCCACAGTTATTTTTAGTAATAAAAATACGATAAAGGCAAACATAAAAGTAAAGCCCCCAATGGCTACGATTCCTAATAATTGCACCCCGATAGTACCGACACCATCATCGTAATTACCAAAAATGGCGACGGCGATGGTTCCCCAGATTCCACAGATCAAATGCACGGACGTTGCTCCTACGGGGTCATCAATTTTAATTTTATCAAAAAAGCCTACCGAGATAGGAATGATTGCCCCAGCAATAAAACCAATGGCGACCGCACTAGAAACCGCTACACCATCTGCACTCGCAGTGATGCCGACTAAACCGCCCAAAATACCGTTTAAAGCCATTCCTAAATCTAAAGATCCATATACAAACTTTGATACGATAATGGAACCCATGCAACCTGCTGCCGCTGCGATTGACGTCGTGACAAAAACTAAGGAAACCAAGCCCGGATCAGCAGATAAAACAGAACCGCCATTAAAGCCAAACCAACCAAACCAAAGCAAAAATACGCCCATGGCTGCAAGTGGCATGCTGTGTCCTGGAATTGGTTTAATGCCTTTATTGGTGTATTTTCCTAACCTAGGGCCCAATAGTATGGCTCCGGCGAGTGCGCCCCAACCACCGACAGAATGGACTAAGGTAGATCCTGCAAAATCATAAAAACCTAAGGTATGCAACCAGCCAGAACCCCATTTCCAATATCCTGTGATCGGATAGGAGATGGTGACGAAGAACAAACAAAAAATTAAAAATGGAACCAGCTTGATGCGTTCTGCCACTGCTCCAGAAACGATGGTGCAACAAGTCGCCGCAAACATTCCTTGAAAAATAAAGTCTGTATAATAAGTATATTGCCCATTTTCATAATCTATTAAGCCTTTTGCGCCGGGAGGATTATTTAGTCCAAAACCAGCAAACTCTAAATACCCACCTTCAATGCCTGGGTACATCAATCCAAAACCGATGAAGTAATAAGTCAACAAACCAATGGATACGATCAATACATTTTTGAAGAGGATATTGACTACGTTTTTTCTTTGTACAAAGCCAGACTCTAAAGTGGCAAACCCGAGATGCATCATAAACACCAGTACGGTGGCCATCATCATCCAGATATTATTAGCGACGAATTTAGCCTCGTTTGCAGCGGCTAATGCTTGCTCGGCAATTGTTAAGGAATCGTTCATTGTTTTCTCCTTTTTTAAGTTAAGCTTATGCGTTTATCGCAGCGGCACCAGTATTTCCCGTTCGAATATTAATTGTCTTTTCTAGTAGCGTAACGTAGATCAGCCCATCTCCTTTTTCACCGGTATGAGCAGCAGACTCAATGGCAGAAATAGCATCATCTGCAAAGTCCTCACTGATTAAAATTTCCAATTTGATGCGAGCAATGTAGCCGACGTCATAAACGGTACCTCGATAGGATCTACTTTCTCCTTTTTCGTGCCCATATCCTTTGACTTCATAGAAGGTAAAGAAGTAAATTTTCTTTTTTGCGAGTGCCTCAACCACTTCTTCGAATTTGGAGGCTCTCACAATCGCTTCGATTTTTTTCATCTCGGTATGTTTTTTTTGCTTTTCTTTGATGATATCAACTAAGATAAGTTTCCACGTATTGCTAAATGATAGATTTTATAAAAAAAATGTTATCTTTTAACAAATTTTTTTGTTGCTAAACTTATGATTTTCAGTATTTTAAATTATTAATAATTGTTATGCCTATCTCACAATCAAATCAAGTTTTTAATTTAGTAAAATCGCTCACCAAAGCGGAGAAACGAAATTTCCGACTCTATGCCAAGCGGATTCAGGATAATGGGGAATTACTATTTTTGCAGCTTTTCGATGTTATGGATAAGCAAAAAGTATTGCAGGAAGTTGAGATTAAGGCACAACTTGGACAGATTGGGAAAAGTCAATTTTCTAACCTTAAAAGACATCTCTATGCACAAATTATCGCAAGTTTGAGAATCATCCATAAGGAAAAAAGAGCCAATTTCAAGGTGAGAGAATACTTTGATTATGCTTATATTCTTTATGGCAAAGGTTTGTACTTGCAAGCACTTAAATTATTAAAGAAGGCGAGTACTTTGGCAAAACAGCATCACTTAATTTATATGCAACTGATGATCGTTGAATTTGAAAAAACCATCGAGTCTCGCCATATTACGCGAAGTGGTAGCAATAAGGCAGAAGCACTCATAGAAGAGAGTGAGATGATCCAAAAAAATGCGAACCATTTAGTAAGCTTGAGCAACTTACGGATCAAAATGCACGGTAAGTACTTGGAATACGGTCACGTTCGAAGTAGTAAAGAAGCCTTAGAAATTAGAGCTTATTACCATGAGCAAATCGACCATATCAACTTGGAAAAACTCGGCTTGATGGAGCGAATTTATTATGTTCAGTCTCGGGTATGGTACAATTATATTCTACTCGACTTTCATGCTTGCATTAAGTATGCAATTGAGTGGACTGAGTTGCTTTGTCAAAATCCTACGATGATGACGAGAGACGTAGATTTATATATGCGCGGCTACCATTATGTACTAACGGCGGCGAATCACATTAAAGATAAAGAGACACATTCGGCGTACTTAGCTAAATTTGAAACCTTCAGAAACGATGCCTATGGTAAGTTTAACACAAATTCTCAAATTTTATCTTTTTTGTATGTGCATACGGGAAGATTAGATAATATTATTTTGAATGGAAACTTTAACGCTGCGACTTCGGTGATTACTAAATCGCTTAATCGTATTCGACGCTACAAGCTCATGTTGGATGATCATCGAGTGATGGTGTTTTATTTTAAATTTGCATGGATTTATCTAGCCGCAGGAAAAGTTTCTAAAGCCTTGCGTTACCTTAATAAAATTATCAATAATGAACTCAAAAAGCTGAGAGAGGATTTACAAAATTATGCTAGAATCTTACAACTCATCTGCCATTATGAGTTAGGGAATTTTGATATTTTGCAATATCTACTCAACAATAATTCAAATTACTTTGATCGTAAAACGGGTATCAATATTTTCTTGCAAGAAGCTACCAATATGTTCAATACGCTGAAATCAAAAGGAACTTTAGATCACAAAGTAGTATTCAAGAAATATTTGGACTTATTCAACAACATCAAAAATGACCCTTATGAGCGACGGGCATTCGTTTATCTCGACATCATTTCTTGGTTAGAAAGTAAGATAAAAGGAATCAGTCTACAAGAAGTCGTTCAACGTAAACCGGGCTGGACAAATCCGAATCCTTCAAAAATTGACTTTTAATTAGTTGCTTACTTGCCCAAGGCTTACAAAAAATAGTCCATAAGATAAACCTAGAACTTGCTGCTAAACTTTATAAGTGGTGCAGCGTATTTCAAGCACTGCCTCATATTTTTTGTATAGATTTCACCGTAGGCGAAAGTCACGATATCATCTCCGAATTCAGGAGCAATTTCGGCTAAACGGTGAAGAATCGAATGAATACCGTTACTATCTAGCGTATTCAAAGCCGCTAAACCTTGCTCGTACCGCATCGCATTTGTCTGGCTAGTATCAATTATGATTTGACTAAAACTGCTTAGGGAAAGACTTAAACAGGAGCAAATTAAAACTAAATGATGCCTGTAGTTAAGTTTACAAAGTTGTTCCACCATCAATAATAATTTTTTCATTTCTAAGAATTAAAGATTTATCGGAAAGTAAAAATTCTACCATCGGAGCGATATCTTCCGGTAATACAATTCTACCAATCGGAGAATGATCCGAAAAATGAGCTAACAATTGCTCAATCGCTTCTTCACTCATGCCCGATTTTTTTTGGATCGGGCTTTTCGTAACGCCTGGACTGACGATGTTGACTCTAATCCCTTTCGGTGCTAGTTCGATGTTCAATACTTTGGCAATACCTTCTAGCGCGGCCTTACTCGCGGTGTAAGCGCTCGTCTGAGCAAATGCCTTAAAGACGACCACGGAAGTATTGAGGACTACACTGGCTGGATTTTGCAATAAAGGCAGCAGCTTTTGAATTGTAAAGAAAGCCCCCTTAAAATTGATGCCCATCGTTTCATCAAAAACGGCTTCGGAGGTTTCTGCAAAATTGGCTGCTTTAAAAATTCCAGCATTGATAAATAGACCATCAATTTTGGTATCTACCAATTTTAAGTTTTCTACCAACCGATCAATGTCGGGGAGTAAAGAAGTGTCGCAAAGATATCCGTTGACTCCAGCACCAAGCTTTTGCAAGGCCCTTGCTAAATTTGTTTCGTTGCGACCGGTAATAATTACTCGGTAGCCATTTTTAAGGAGATAAGCAGCACAGGAAAACCCTATTCCAGAAGTGCCGCCCGTGATGAGAATTGTTTTCTGATTCATAATTTTTTTGTACAAAACTATATTAATACTACCTTTCGGACAAGTACTTACTTTTTGGTAACTAACTTACTTACTTATTCGTCAGAATTGCTGATCTTCAAGACTTTAAAAGATGAAAATAATTGAAAAAAAATACGACGAGGCACAAGAATGTCCCATTACAATATTCATGACGCAAGTTGGAGGTAAATGGAAGCCCGTGATTATTTGGTTGCTGTTGCAAAAAGAAGTCATGAGATTTAGCGAACTCAATAGATCCATCAATGGCATTAGTCAAAAAATGTTAGCACAACAATTGAAAGGCCTAGAAGAACAAAAAATCGTTTTTCGGAAATCTTATCCCGTAGTTCCACCTAAGGTAGAATACCGATTGACTGACAAAGGAAAATCCTTGCAGCATATCCTAACTGAAATTATGAAGTGGAGCAATGAGAACTTACTTACGCAGCAAATTAAACCTTGTACGGAGTAATCCTATACACAAGCCAGTTACATGATTTCTAAATGCTAAAAAAAACATCGATTATGAGTAACGTAGACTTTGTCGTTATGATTTTCATTTTCGCAAATGTTGTTATTTCCCTTAGCGCTTGCGAAATCAATTCCAACTCGAAGCCGAACCCGGAAGTTCAATTCCGCTGCAACCATTATTTCGCTGCGGGAGAACTTAGGTATGATACGTATCAATTCTGTGGTACGATGCCTAAGGAGGTCGAATACCAATATAAAGCAGGCACTTGGAAATTTTGGAACAAATCAGGACAATTAGTCGCTACGGGTACATTCGATCATTCAGTAGTAGAAATTACCGATAGAGGAGGTTGTGCTTATACCATGAAGGAAGCGATCATCCACAAGGAACAATGGCAGTTTTGGAATGACGAAGGTGTCCCAATGGAAGCAACTAAAGCGCTCGTGAATGATTTTGAAACTTGTAGCATCTATTACTAATTCTTAACGTATCCCTATTTTGTAAACCGACAGCTCTGCGATTTTATAAACTTAAATGCCTCCGCACAGGCAATTTTTCACATATCTTATTTTTTTCTTATAAGAAGGCTAAAGTTTTCGGGAAGACTGAAAAATATCCCTATCTTACTGATCTGAAATAGCAACCCTATTTAGCAAGAATTTCTTGTAAGTACCACCACAATACATTAAAAATGAAACCACTATACGTCGCTGCTACTGGACAACACGTTGGAAAAACGACCTCTACCTTAGGCTTAGTAAGCAATATTTTATCGCAAGGTAAAAATGTTGGATATTGTAAACCCGTTGGACAAAGTCATCTTACGGTTGATGGACAAATTATTGATAAAGACGTCGTGCTATTTTCGGAGATGTTGGACTTCAAAGTAGATGCAAGTATCCATAGCCCCGTTGTCATGGGAAAAGGAGTCACCAAAGCTTATATTGATCATCCTGAGAATTTTAAGTTTCACGAACAGATTATTGCTAGTTCTAAAGTCTTAAAGGAGCGGCACGAAGTAGTGGTTTACGAAGGTACAGGGCATCCTGGGGTAGGAAGTGTCGCCGATGTTTCCAACGCTCAAGTCGCTAGAATCCTTGATGCAGGTGTTTTGATGATTGCGGAAGGCGGAATTGGCAATACGATTGATCGACTGACCTTGAGTATCGCACAATTCAGACATTTTAATATTCCAATTTTAGGCGTTATTGTCAATAAAGTCTTTCCCGACAAAATTGATCAAGTACAATATTACGTTGGCAAAAAATTGAAACAATGGAATTTAGATCTCATTGGAACCTTACCTTTCGATAAACGGATGTCTTTTCCGCTGATGGAAACAGTGATGAGTGCCATTCAAGGCAAAATTTTATTCAATAAGCTAAAACTGTACAATCGAATCGAACACATCGTAGCGGGTTCTTTGGTTAATGTAAAAGAAATTTCAACCTATAAAAATATGATGCTCGTGGTGAGCGCTAAGCGTTTAGACGAAGCCATTAAAAAGATTAGCTCCATCGCTAAAATCCAGAAATTAGAATCGCCACTGGCTGGAATTATCATTACCGGTGATGGCGTGCACGAAGAAGGACTGAAAATTACCGAACGGGCTAGAGAGTACATTATCAAGCACGAAACACCCGTTATTACCACAACTTTAGACACTTTTGGTGCAGTCGTGAAAGTAAGCCGAATCGAAGTGAAAATTAATACCCATACACCTTGGAAAACCAAACGAGCGATTCAACTCATTCGAGAAAATGTGGATGTGGATCTTATTATTGATAAACTATCAAAACTGTAAGTACTAAGAAACTAGGATGTAAAAAACTAAAGCCGCCAGAATCTGATTGCTCAGGATTTGACGGCTTTGTACTATTATGAAAAATTAAAACTATTTAATGTAAGTGTAGCAATTCTATCTTTCTTTACTAATAGATTTACTTTCTACGTAGTAAAAGTAGTAGATTTATACTAGTTTTTCAAGAAAAAAACGAATAGTTGTCAATTTTCGGACGAATGAGTGCCTACTTTAGCCTAAAAAGTGCTTTTTGGTGTACGGATTGTTACCCAAAAAATATTTTCCGGTCGCGTCTTATCATTGACCTGCACGAAGGAACATTACCCACCAGTCTAAATATTTTTAGTTTTTCTGGGCTATTTTGAAATAAGGGTTTGAGATGATTTTCCCTCGGCTACGCTTTTCAAGGCTTGATTCATTTTTTCAAAATTGGCTTGCGTATCACGGAGCAGTTTTCCTCGAAATAGTGGAATTAAGATTCCAGAAAAATCTTCGCTGTGGGTAAATTGTGTGCTGCCGTCCGGATTCGCCTTCAATAGAAAATGATGTTTCCCATCAAATAATCCAGCAAAGAATAAATGACCGATCCATTGTAATTCTCTTGCCGTTTCCAAGCGTAATACCTTAGGCTGGAAGCGCATTCCTCCCGCGTTAATCTTGAGTTGTTGTCCTTTGGCTAAGGTGCCACTGACTTCCGTCAAAAAAGGATTCCAATTGGGATAATCTTGAAAATTAGTAAGGATCCGCCATACTTCGCTAGGGCTTGCGCTGATTTGAATTTGTGTGCTAATTTTGGCTTGAAACATTTGATTTGAATTTAAAGAATGATATTGTTTTTTAATGAAGTTGTTTGATAAAACAAAGATCAGTCTTCTAACTCAAGTTCGCCTTGACATAGATCAAGAATTACTATTCCTTTAAATTTAAGCACTAAGATTTTTCCGAATCCGACTAAAAGTTTCCGGTGTCATGCCGAGCATAGAGGCCAGATAGTGGAGTGGAATCTGATTAAAGAGGGTAGGGTTCTCTTGAAAAAGCTGTTCGTATCTTTCCTGTGCGGACATCGACAAAAAGGAAAAAACTCGATTTTCGAGCGTAATAAAGCAGTGGGTAAGAAAATTCTTTTCGATTTGTGGCCAAGTCGGGAGTATCTCGTGGATTTTTTGATACCGATCAAAAGAAATCGTAAACAATTCAACGGGCGTAAGCGCCTGAATTTGCCAGCGAGCAGGAGTTTGCAGAAGAAAACTAGCCAAGTCAGTAACGAAATAATCGCGCTCTGCAATCCACTGGGTAACTTCTTTATCTTCGACTTGCGCAGAAATTCTTAAATAGCCCGATTTTATAAAACTCATTTTTCGGCAGTATTGACCTTGTCGGACAAAAAAGTCTCCCTTCTCAAGTTCTTCCGCTACAAAGAGCTGACTTAACGCCGGAAGTTGATCCGCTTGTGCCCCAAAATAAGTTTGTAAATACTGGTCTAGGGCAGACATTAATCAATTTGCATTTCGGGAATATCACCTTCAATAATTAGCCTTCCTTCTGTAGCTGCTTTAATCGTTTCTATGGAAACACCGGGTGCGCGCTCCAATAATTTGAATCCATTAGGAGTAATATCCAATACGGCCAAATTCGTAACCACCTTTTTGACACAGGCTACGCCCGTTAAAGGTAAAGTGCAATGTTTCAAGAGTTTTGAAATACCTTTTTTATTCGTGTGCATCATTGCCACGATGATATTATCGGCAGACGCTACTAAGTCCATCGCGCCTCCCATTCCTTTGACCATTTTGCCCGGAATTTTCCAATTGGCGATATCTCCGCGATCGGAAACTTCCATCGCCCCGAGTACGGTAAGTTGAATGTGCTGTCCACGAATCATGGCAAAACTGGTAGCCGAGTCAAAAATAGAAGCGCCCGGCATGGCCGTTACGGTTTGTTTACCCGCATTGATGAGATCAGCATCTTCTTCACCTTCAAAAGGGAAAGGGCCCATTCCTAAAATACCATTTTCGGATTGAAACTCTACGCTAATTCCTTTGGGAATATAATTAGCAATCAAGGTAGGAATACCAATTCCTAAATTAACGTACCAACCATCTTGTAATTCCTGCGCGATCCGTTTTGCAATACCTGTCTTATCTAACATAAAGATTGATTTAAAATTTTAAAGATCAGTTCCGTCGATTTGTAAAAATGGACTATGATCGGGGACGAACTGTTCTTTGCTCAATGCGTTTTTCGTAATCGGTGCCTTGGAAAATTCGTTGTACAAAAATACCGGGGGTATGAATGTGATTGGGATCCAACTCACCGGGTTCCACCAGCTCCTCGACTTCAGCAATCGTAATTTTTCCTGCCATTGCCATTAAAGGATTAAAATTGCGAGCCGTTCCCTTAAAAACAAGATTACCAAAACGATCTCCTTTCCAAGCTTTTACAATCGCAAAATCTGCCGTAAGCGCGTGTTCTAGGATATGCGCTTTTCCGTTAAAATATCGAACTTCTTTTCCTTCGGCTACTTCTGTCCCAAAACCCGCAGGTGTATAAAACGCAGGAATTCCAGCACCACCAGCCTGACAACGCGCTGCCAGAGAACCTTGTGGAATCAAATCAACTTCTAATTCCCCACTGAGCATTTGCCGCTCAAATTCGTCGTTTTCTCCCACGTAAGAAGAAATCATTTTCTTAATTTGTCGCTTTTGTAGCAATAAGCCCAAACCAAAATCGTCGACTCCGGCATTATTAGAAATACAGGTCAAACCCGTGACACCTTGCTGGACAAGCGCACTAATACAGTTTTCGGGAATACCACAAAGACCAAAACCGCCCAACATCAAAGTCATGTGATCAGTAATACCGGTAATGGCTGCCTCTGCGTTGGCTACTATTTTGTTCATAAAGTACAATTTTATTTGAAATCAAAGCTAGTATTTTAACTGGAAATGAAGGAACAATTATCAAAGTTTTTTGAACAACTTTATTCGCTTAAGTAGCCAGTCAAATTAAATCCGAAGAAAAGTATAATCTTGAGTGCTTGGACGAATGCAGCCTTTGTTGTAAAAGCCTTTGGAATTGATTAACTTTGGACTTCACTTTTTTGTACAAACTTAATACCGCCCATGTCCTCTCAATTTACACATCTTGACGAAACTGGTAAACCTTCCATGGTGGACGTCAGTACTAAATCTATCACTCGCCGGCTTGCAAAAGCAAGAGCAATCGTTCAGTTGAATGCCGAAATTTTACAACACCTGAAAGCGGGAGATATCCAAACGAAGAAAGGTGCTGTTTTCCAAACGGCCATTATTGCGGGCATTATGGGAGCCAAAAAAACGGCAGAACTCATTCCATTGTGTCATCCGATCGGCATGGAAGATTGTCAGATTGAAATTAACTTGAATGCACAAGAAGAGGTCGTGGTGGAATGTACCGCCATTGTTACTTCCAAGACGGGCGTAGAAATGGAAGCCTTGACGGGAGCGAGTGTGGCTGCGTTAACGATTTATGATATGTGCAAAGCTTTTTCTCATGATATTTGCATCAAAGAAACTCGACTTGTAGCCAAAACGGGCGGTAAACGAGATTTCAAATTGGAGGAATAAGCAAAGGAGATTGTACAGGAAAAGTACCTATGGATGCGCCGCTACCCAAACCTCACCGTCTTCAAAAAACTCTTTTTTCCAGATTGGTACCGTTTCTTTCAAGGTGTCGATGGCAAATTCGCAAGCTTCGAAAGCAGCCTTACGATGTGGAGTTGCGACCGCAATAATCACCGCAATTTCTCCAATCCCTAAAACGCCCGTTCGATGGTGAATGGCTACCTTCTCTGCGGACCAACGGGTTTGTACCTGTTCCGCAATTTTTCGCATCTCTGAAATCGCCATCACCTCGTACGCTTCAAAAGCTAAGCGCAAAACCTTCTTGCCTTGCGTTTGATTTCTTACCGTTCCCACAAAAATGGCAATACCGCCCGCGCCATCCGTCGCTACGCGATCGAGACAAGTTTGGGTAAGTAAAGGAGCTTCACTTATTTGGATGTCGATCATAAGAATAAGTTTTAGCGGTAAGATTAAACAAAAATCATCTTTTTTCCACTTTCTACGCTAAAAATAATCAGGAAATTGTTTCCGATCAAGTTTCCGAATACTCATTAATTAATGCTAGAATCGTAGGACAAAGGCTTTCTCTATCTAGCGAGTCATAAGACTGTTGTAGCATAGTAATGCACAAATATATTTAGAAAAATAAGCACAGATCTAAGTTCAATAAATTATGTTATTTCCTTTTTGCCTGTCACGGAAAGCACTAAAAAGAAAGAAAAAAGCTTAAGGAAAGCTTAAATAAAATTAAGACCATCTGTGACTGCTGAAAAACAAAATTGCGGCATCGTTTTTGTCTACTAAATGTCTATAGGTATAAGTTTAAATACCTTCCTCCCTTTATTTTCCAAGACTACCTCCCACCAAAAATAGATAATACGACTGGTAAAAGCAGATTACCCAGGGCTATTATGAAATGTTTCAATAATATATTCAATCATGAACAGAATTTCTACAAAATTTACCTTACGGTTCAACTCCCTGCTATTTTGTCTACTATTTTTAGGCTGTTTTGCCAATACTCTATCGGCTCAATTCACTTTGATTCCCGGTGCAAAAGGTGCGGATGATGCTAGTAGTGGCGCCATCAATGGGCAAGCATGGGGAGACTTAGATGGAGATGGAGATGAAGACCTAATTATTTACATTGCAGATGATGGAAATACGGCTACTTCAAAATTATTGATCAATAGCGGAGCACCAAGTTATACTTTTAGCGACTCTACGAGTACAAAAATTGATGGTTTTAATGATGCGCATTCTTTTGGTCGCCAAATGCTGATTGTTGATTTTAATAATGATGGCTACAACGATATTCTACGTGGATTCGGTAGTAGCAATAATATCGAAATTTACTATAATGATGGTCCACCAAGTTATACTTTTGGTCTTCCTTCTACTCAACAACCAGATGTTACCATAGGCGCGCCTGGAGATGGAATGGAATGGAACACAGAAGGAATCGTAGCGGTAGATTGGAACCAAGATGGTTGGTTAGATATCATTATAGATAATGATGGCGGAGGAAATGATATTTGGGAGAATGATCAATCTGGTGGTTTTACTTACATTTCTCCGGGAACAGGAGCTGGTCAAACGGGCTTCCCTGCAGACCACGCTGGTGATGGAGATTACATGACGGCAGCAGATATTGACGATAATGGTTACGTAGATCTTTATGGTCGTAAAACAAACGTTTCCAACTATTGGTGGTTCAATCCTACAACTAGTCAATTTCAAACCCAAGCAAACCCCAATATCGTTTCTTCAGAAAGTGATAAAGGAGGAACGATGTTCTGCGATTTTGACGGAGATGGCGACCTAGACTTATTCTGGACGTCACACGGTAATAATCAGATTTGGAGAAACGATGGTAGCAATACCTGGACGGCAACCGGAATTCCCGGCAGCCCATTGAATACCTTAACGAATATTGACGGCTGTGATTGTGGCGATTACGACAACGACGGTGATATTGATATTGTCATGGGTGGTTCTGGTTCAAATAGTTATTTATTAGAAAATACAACTTCGGGGGGAACCCTTTCCTTTGTCCCAAATAGTTTGGCGGTAAGTGCTAATTCAGAAAGTATCACTTTTACCGATTACGATAATGACGGTGATTTAGATCTTTACGTTTTAGTCAGTGGCGCTGCCAACCAACTTTGGGAAAACAATACGAATAATCAGAATTACCTTTCGGTAAATGCCTTGTACGATAATGGAAATGGTAGCACTAGAGATGCCATTGGTGCCAACGTTGTTTTAAAGAATTGCCAAGACTCGATTTTGTCTATTCAACCCATCAACGGAGGAAAAGGACACGGTTCACAGCATAAAAAGAAAGCACACTTTGGCGTTGATCCAACGCGTGCTTACATCATAGAAGTGCATTATGTTTATGTCAATGGCGTAAGAGAAATTGTAAGTAAATCCGTCATTCCGGGTGCTGTGCCCAATCAAGAAATCACCATTTTGGATACCGACGACGATGATGTTTTTGTTTGCTCGGATACAGATCAAGATCGAATTGATAATTTTACCGATTTAGATGACGATAACGACGGGATTCCAGATAGCGAAGAATTGCTGGCTTGTGGCTTAGCAGATTGGACAACGGGAATCTATACCGCAGGAAGCACCGACTATCAGCCTAGTATTAATAATTCCGCTACGGTAAGTACCGCGAATGTAACTTTTACCGCAGTAGAAGAAGGAACTGGAAATACGTCGTTTTTAGAAATCAGTAATGACCTTGGAGCCAACAGTACAGAAGGTGTGTTATTTAGAGGTTCTAATTCTACGAATGCAGATAATTGCCTGAATTGGACCATGAGTTTTAGTACAACGGTTTATAATGTGGAACTATACTTTGGATCCTTAGATAATGCCGACGAGATTGTTACAACGGCTTACTATCAAGGAAACCCAATTCACTTAGATGAAAAGAATTTTGAAGTTTTCAATCCTGCTAACTTAACTTTCTCTAGTCCAAACGTCGTTAGCTGTCCTAATGATCCTACCGGAAGTTATGAGAGCTATGAAGAAGCTTTTAAATTTCAATTGGCAGGACCAGTAGATAGTCTTATTTTTAAAGCGTATAAAAATACGGGGAACACGGGAAATGTAACGCTTTTTATTAGTGACTTTGCCTATTGTTTACCACAAGATAGCGATCGGGATGGTGTACCGGATCACTTAGATTTGGATGCAGATAATGATGGTATTCCTGACCTTGTGGAAGCTGGTGGAACGGATACTGACGGCGACGGAACTGCCGATGTGCTACTCGATGCAGATAGCGATGGGATTCCCGATTCCGTTGATCCTGACTATATCACTTGCGCCCAAGACATTGCTCCCAACGATGGAATTTGTGATGCTGCTCAAGGAGGTCCTGACGCCGATGGTGACGGGATTCAAGATGCCGACGATCCTGATCGAAACGGAGATGGTGTAGCGGATATTTATGATCCGGCAACTGGAGGAACAACTATTCCCAACTTAGATACCGACGGAGATGGTATTAAAGATATCTTAGATTTAGATGCCGATAATGATGGAATTCCTGATGTGGTAGAAGCTGGTGGAACAGATGCGAATGGCGACGGTCTTGCCGATAATTTCACCGATACCGATTCTGATGGTTTTAACGACCAAGTTGATGGAGACGTCGGGAATGACGGTGCAGAAAATACTGCCCAAGCCTTACAACTTACGGGAGTTGATAGTGATAATGACGGTCTTCCGAATAGCTATCCAACGGGTGATACCGATCGCGATGGTCGCTTAGATCAATTGGATTTGGATGCGGACAATGATGGAATTCAAGACTTGGTAGAAGCTGGCGGCGCAGATGAAAATGCAGACGGTGTAGTTGATAATTACAATCCGATCACTGGTTTATTTTTAGGCGGCGGCGATGACGATCAAGATGGATTTTCTAACTGGTATGATAGCGATAGCAATAATGACGATACTGCGGGAGATGTGGGAACGAATCCATTAGTACTCACGACTACCGATGGTAATTTGGATGGTGCGCCAGATAATGGTTTTGACCGGGGCGATATGGACAACGACGGCGTACCGAACCATTTGGATCTAGATGCCGATAACGATGGTATTTTAGATGTTGTAGAAGCGAACGTGACAGATATCAACCGCGATGGAATTGCGGACGATGCCTTGACGAACGATTCGGATAACAACGGCTGGAGTAATAGTTATGATGGCGCAAACGGCGGTACGGTTCCCGTAGTCACGGATGACACGAACAACGATGGTTACCCAGATAGTTACGACACTCAAAATCAGGATAATGATGCTCGACCTAATTTCTTAGACATCGACGCCGACAATGATGGCATTGTAGACAATACAGAAGCTCAAGCAACTTTTAATTACGTCGCGCCAGACAAATTGGATTCGGATGGTGATGGTATTGATGATGCTTACGATGCGTTGAGCGGCTTTGGTGGCGAAGGAATCGTCCCCGAGAATACCGATTTATTTGATGAACCCGATTATCTAGATTTGGATACGGATAATGACGGGGATTCTGATTCGATGGAAGGGCACGACACCAACGGAGATGGTTTTATTACGCCGAGCGATAATCCAAAGTCAGGAACGGGGCTTCCG
>CALFBG010000184.1 GCA_937951685.1 uncultured Saprospiraceae bacterium
GATACCACCAAAAGTATAAGACTGCGCCGACAAGCCGATTTCCGTTTCTCGATTTCGCATTACATCGTTCAAGCCACCGAAACTATTCCAGTATACCCGACCACTTTCTAAATCATTGAAGGGTACGCCATTTAGGAAAAGGCTGGTATTCTCTGAATTATACCCCCGAATTCTAAACCGTAATGGACCAAAAGTATAAGCTGCCGTCGATACAAAAATATCACGCGAAGCCGTTAAAAGCCGAGAAATATCCTGATCTCGATCGCTATCATTTTCAACGATTTCCGTATCATTCAAGCTAATTCGTGGTAGTGCGGTTGCTTCATCTGATCCTCGTTCGACGGAAAGCGACAAAGTTCCCAAGTCAATATCTTGACCTTTCATCTCTAGCACTTTACGCTCTACCTCAACGCCATTTTTGCTGAAGACAATTAACACTGGACCATCAGGAATATCTTTGAGCTCAAAGTATCCGAGTTCATCGGTTTTGGTGCTGCGTTCTAGGTTCTCAATTCGAACCGTTAGCCCAACCACAGCTTCTTGGTTGGTTGCTTCTGTCACAATTCCTTTAATGTTTCCTGCGGTAAGCTGAAGTGTCAAGCAAAAGAATAGGCAACTAAAGAAAAATTGTAGAAATTTTTTATTCATAGTTTAGTTGGTAAATGATATAAAAATTGAAAGTAGGAAGTAGAAATTAAACTCGCTTTCTATCGTCCGAACACTAAGCAACTTATAAAATCCAGTAATCTTAATTTCGTCAAGTGCTTATATTTTGAATTAATGACACAAAATTAATATTTTTAATAAGAACGACCTTAATATTTGGCAACTTAACGGTAAGTTATTGTAACACTTAGGACAAATTATTAGAGAAAAGCCACAAAACCAATTTAATAGGATGACTGCCAAGACGCTTAGCATTACAAGGCTTAGCCAGAAAAAGAGTTAGAATTAGCATTTTTTTAACAAAGAGTCCCTCGCATTTATCATAAGCTTAACCTAATCTTCCATTTTTTTAATGAATATTGTGGTGAGAACGCCAATAGTAGATCTAGCGCACTAAATTTTGAGTGATCCTACAAGTTTTTTAACTTGCAGCCTTTTTTAGCTTAAAAAGCTACAGAAAAGATACTTTTGCGCAAACAATATACATTGACGATGTAGCGCTAAGATAAATTTTAAGCCCTGAATCAGCCATAACTTCCTTTAAACTATACCTTTCAACTGATGAAAAAACTACTCTTCTTATTTTGCTTTTTGATGAGCTATCAAGTTTTCTTTGCACAAGAAAAAGAATATACGGTAGCTTGTGTTGCATTTTATAACCTTGAGAACCTCTTTGATACCATTAATTCTCCAGATACCCGAGACACCGAATTTACGCCCAATGGTAAGCGTTTGTACGGTACTAAAATTTATCAAGAAAAACTCGATAAGCTTTCTAGGGTAGTTTCGGAATTAGGAACAGCAATTACACCTGACGGTCCGGCGCTCCTTGGCGTGGCGGAGATTGAAAATCGTACTGTCCTCGAAGACTTCGTTAAAACGGATAAATTAAAGGCACGCAACTACCAGATTATTCACTACGATTCTCCGGATAAGCGAGGTATCGACGTGGGTTTGTTGTACCAAGAGAAGTATTTTAAGCCACTGAGTAGTCGACCAATCAAGATCAATCACGTCAAAAAGAATGGCGATACGCTATTCACCAGAGATATTCTATACGTAGAAGGCGAACTTAACCAGGAGCGAATTCACATTTTAGTGAATCACTGGCCTTCCCGTAGAGGTGGTGAGCGCGCATCCAGACCCTTGAGAAATTTAGTGGCAGACTCTTGCAAAGCCATCGTGAATAGCTTAGAGAAAGAAGACCCTGACGCTAAAGTGATTATTATGGGAGATTTGAACGACGATCCGATTAGTCCTAGTGTCAAAAAGCACTTACTAGCTAAACGAAAGAAAAAAGAGGTAAAGGCTGGAGATATGTATAATCCGTATGCTGATTTGTATCGGAAAGGAATTGGTTCAAATGCCTATCGAGATGCGTGGAGTTTATTTGATCAAATCATCTTGTCGCGGTCTTTTATTAAAAAAGATCAAGATGGCTTTCAGTTTTATAAAAATAAGATTTACAATAAGAAATTTCTAATCCAAAAAACGGGGCAATATAAAGGTTACCCTTTTAGAACCTATAGTGGAGATTCCTATGCTGGTGGCTATAGCGATCATTTTCCGGTGTTTGTTTATTTGATCAAGGCAGTCGAATAGGCTACATTTTCCCGTATGTTTGACCTTCACGAGTCAAGGTTTCGAATCCCGATCATCTTTCCCAATGGTCGGGATTCGATTTTTCAATCCATTCTCCCGTTTGCTCTTTGCAAAAAACTTATCTTACAAAACAAGTTTAATCCTTTTAAAACAACTGCATAAGTTCTACTACTACTTGCAAAATTGAACCTTAGTCATTTTAAGGTGTACTTGTAAAGTAAAAGATCATTTATGAAAAAATTTGGATTCTTAGTCCTAGTCTTGATTGGTGCAGTTGCTTTTTTAGTTTCCCCCCGACCAGCAACTCCTATGCAAGGTGGCATTCGGAAAGTGTTTCCTAAAAAAGCGTACCAAGCAGATTTACAGCAATTGGCACAACTCCTCCGAAACCAGCACCCACAACCCTTTGCTCACCAAACAGAGGCTGAATTTGAAGCGCTCGTGGAAGCACAAATGCAAAAACTGACCGACACGACTCAAGTTGGTAGCTTCGTTTGGCAATGTCGAGCCATTGTCGCCAGTCTAGGTTGTGGTCACACGAACATTTTCCGTCCCCAGCAAGTACTTGGTTTGCCTCCTGAGTTACAATTTCCAATTTTCTTACAGTTTATCAATCAACAAGCCTTTCTGACCGAAGAAAGCGAGTTCCTTCCCGGCATCAAAGCAGGAACAGAGATCCTTTCCATTAATGGCATTACCCCCGCTAATTTACAAACCAAGATCTATCGCCACTTACCTGCCGACGGTTATAACGAAAACGCTTATATCTACAGACTCAATGCAGAGTACCATAAATATATCCCTTATCAGTTTAACTTTCCTCGCTCTTATACCTTTGAATACCGTACCGATGCCACAACGACCAAGACAATAATTATTCCAGCAGGCTTAAGACCTAAAACGGAACAAAAAGTAGCGCAATGGTGCCAAGAATCCTTATGTTTTAAGATTGATACGACCAAGCAAGTAGCGATACTCAAACTCCGTTCCTTTGTCTTTTACAACGATCGACTTGATCATTTCAAGCATTTTTTGGACGAAAGTTTTGCTAGTATAGCAGACCAAAATATTACGAAGCTTCTAATAGATCTCCGAGATAATGGCGGTGGCGATCCGTACTGTGCCGTTCATCTATTGCAATATTTAGCGGATCATCCCTTTCGTTATTTTGAAAAAAACACCTTCGGGTATCCCGATTTGCAAGAAGAAATTCCCATTTTCCCCAATCGCTACCGAGGAAAAACTTGGATTTTAATCAATGGCGGCGGTTTTTCTACTACGGGACACCTTTCTGCTTTACTCAAACACCACCATTGGGGCAGTTTTGTAGGTCAAGCCACCGCTGCTAGTTACCACTGCAATGACAACAGTACCCAAGTTCAGCTCAAAAAAACTGGTTTACGCCTTCATCTTCCGACACTATCCTTTGGGGTCGCAGTAGATCCGATGCCGATTGCTCAAGGAATTGTACCCGATTATCCCATCCTTCCGAGTGTGGCCAAAATCCTTAGTGGAGAAGATTATATGTTGAAGGAAGCCCTAATTGAGGCTTCAAAATAATGTCTTACTAAATCCATTCTGAAAGGATGAAATAAAACATTTGTAGCAAAGCACAATTAGGTAATGCGAAGAGCATAAAAAAACAGCATGAAACATAATGCGTTGATTCTTGTTTAAGAGATTGAATGAAAACTTCTTTAAAATGTAATTTATCTCTCCACTTTCGACGCAGAATACTTAGCTTTGTGGCCGAAATAGGATAAGTTACCTAGAGTCGTATTATTTGAGTTATCTAAAATCATTATTAAATAGTGAAAATAATAATTGCTGGAGCGGGTGCCGTAGGATTTCACGTTGCCGAACTTTTATCGAAAGAGAATCAAGATATTACGCTAATTGATTTAGACAAAGACGTCCTTTTACATGCTAGTACGCATCAAGATGTATTGACGATTTGTGGCGATGCGGCTTCTATTCATATCTTAGAAAAAGCAAAAGTAGACAAGGCAAACCTTTTCATTGCGGTAACGACGTCCGAAAAAACCAATCTTTTACTCGCCATTCTTGCGAAACAAATGGGGGCAAAGAAAACGATTGCGCGCATTGATAATCCTGAATATTTAGAAGAATTTCAAAAAGAGAAGTTCAAAAAACTGGGCATTGACGTGGTGATTTCACCACAATTACTTGCAGCACAGGAGATTACTCGCTTGTTGCAAAAAGCTTCCTTTACCGATTTGTTTGAATTTGAAGATGGCAAAATTGCGGTCGTAGGCTTCACTTTGGATATGGATTGTCCAATTATCAATCGCAGTGTAGCAGAAGTTAGTCGCTTGCACGATGATTTTGCCTTTCGAGGCATTGCCCTTTTGCGAGAAAACGAAACGATTATTCCAAGAGGTAATACCATTTTGCGGCGAGGAGACCATCTTTACATGGCGACTCAGAAGCAATATTTAGATGCAGCGTCCAGATTTGTGGGAAAAGAACCTCGAACCATCAAAAAAGTAATGATCATTGGGGGAACGCCCGTTGCTTTACGCACCGCGCAATTGCTAGAACAAGCCTATGCAGTGATCATCGTTTTACAAAATAAAAGCGTAGGCAAAAAATTCATTGAGGTTTTAGAAAATACTTTAGTGATTCATGCCGATCCGAGTAATATTGATACCTTAAAAGAAGAAGGACTAGCTAATATGGATGCTTTCGTTGCGCTTACACCAAACTCTGAGACCAACATTATTACTAGCTTGATTGCCGAGGAATTGGGCGTCTACAAAACGATTGCACTCGTAGACAACGTCAACTATACCCACATTTCACAGAATATTGGGATTGATACGATTATCAATAAAAAACTTATTGCCGCCAACAATATTTTCCGTTTTGTGCGGAAAGGAAAAGTAGAAGCAATTGCAAGTCTACACGGCGTCAACGCGGAAATGATTGAGTTTGAGATTCATAAAAATAACCGTTTGACGAAAAAGTGTATTCGAGCGTTACATTTTCCAAAGACCGCCGTAATTGCCGGCGTAGTTCGAGGAGAAAGAAGCATTATACCAGATGGAGATTTCACTTTCGACATCAATGATAAGGTCATCGTTCTAGCATTACCAGATGCGATTCATCAAATAGAAGAAATTTTTAAATAGTGGTTAATTTCGGAATTGTTGCAAATGTAACCGGTGTGATTATCATGGTAGTGGGCTTTTTGATGCTTTCTACCCTACCTTTATCTTGGTACTATGCGACCAATGATAACCTAGCCATCATCAGTGCTTCGATGGTTACGGTGCTAACGGGTGGCAGTCTCTGGTTTTTTAATCGGATGGCGCCCAAAAATATTGGAAAGCGGGAAGGCTACTTAATCGTTGCGTTAGCTTGGATTGCGACGGGAACCTTTAGTGCACTCCCCTATTTATTTAGCGGCACCTTTACGGAAGTAACCAATGCCCTTTTTGAAAGTGTTTCGGGGCTTACGACTACGGGCGCCTCCGTCATCAATGATATTGAAGCGGTTCCTAAAGATATTTTGCTGTGGCGAAGTATGACGCAATGGATTGGTGGAATGGGAATTATCGTCTTGACGGTCGCTATTTTTCCTTTGCTCGGTATTGGTGGTGTCGAACTATTTGTAGCCGAAGCACCGGGACCGACTTCTGATAAATTTCACCCACGCATCAAGGAAACCGCAAAACGACTCTGGTTGATTTATGTAGGCTTGACGGTCGTTTTAATTCTAATTCTACGCTTCAATGGCATGAATTTATTCGATGCTACTAATCATGGTCTGACGACGATGGCGACTGGTGGTTTTTCTACCAAAAATGCCAGTATTGCTCATTTTGATTTACCCGCCATTCAGTATCCGATCATTATTTTTATGTTCTTAGCAGGAATTAATTATACCGTTATTTATTACGCTTTGAATGGTAATTTCAAAAAAGTATGGAAAAGTGATGAATTTAAGACTTATCTTTTCCTCGTAGTGCTCATCACGCTGATTGTCGCGATTGTTATTTTCAACGTTACGGATCACGGTGTCGAAAAATCCTTTCGCGATGCCGCATTTCAAGTCATTTCTTTGATTACAACGACCGGATTTGTTTCTGCGGATTATACTTCTTGGACGCCAGGAGTGACGATGTTATTCTTTTTGATGTTATTCTTTGGTGCCAGTGCGGGATCAACCAGCGGAGGTATTAAAATCATTCGTCATTTAGTTTTTTTCAAAAATTCCATACTAGAATTTAAACGACTCCTGCATCCTCGTGCGATTATCAGAATAAAGATTGACAACCAAGTTGTTGCGCCGCGGATTTTGACGCATATTCTAGTATTTCTACTCATTTACCTCATCCTATTTATTGTAGGTTCTGTTCTCATGGCTATCATTTTGAGTGGAACCGATCAGGTGCTTCTCACTTCCATTGGAGCAGTAGCAACAAGCTTAGGCAACGTAGGACCAGCCATTGGTGCATTAGGACCGATGGATAATTTTTCGGAAGTGCCGATGATTGGTAAGTGGTTACTCGTTTTCTTAATGCTGTTGGGTCGATTAGAGTTATTTACCATTCTCATTCTCTTTACGCCTTACTTTTGGAAACTTAATTAAGTTGTTGAAGTTTTTTTTAAGTTTCTCATCTTAATTCCCCTACCTTTAGGTCTCTTTTGAGTACGCTAATCGACTGCGAACCAGCGTTTATCTAATTTAAACTATAAGCTTGCAGACTATTGCCAGAAATGTTTAATTTAGCAAAATTAAGGATTAAATACTGACTCAGATCACCTTAAGTACCAATACAAATTATTTTACTTATTAACTTGCATCATCTTTTGACCAGTCTCTTCGTTA
>CALFBG010000185.1 GCA_937951685.1 uncultured Saprospiraceae bacterium
GTACCCGGCGATTATGCCCCCTTCCAATAATTTTGTCTTCGTGTACTAATACACTTCCAATTGGGATGCCACCTTCTGCGAGTCCTTTTTGTGCTTCGTCGTAGGCGGCTTGCATAAATTTATCCATCGTCTTTAGATTTATTACTTTTTTTTGATTTTTTTAAAACGAAGATGGCAAAAAAATAGTCGCTAAACAAACTACCTAAGTTTTGACGCCTCGAATAACTCCAGTTCCCCTAGAAAACTCCATCCATTACAAATAAAATATAAAAGTGCAAACCCGAGCGCAAAAAGGATAAAGTAGCGGTACTTTTCGGTGTAGAGAAAAAACACAATGGTCAGTATTACATACGCCAATAACTCAAGCCTAGGAATATACCTAGACGGTAAAATTGGCGTTTCATTAAAAAACATAGCCAACAGTAGCGTCAACAAAGCTCCTATGATTAAAACCATTAAACTGCTGCCTAAGGACATGAAAAAATGACCAACAAAAGCCCAAAAACTATTTCTTCCTTTAAAGTCTTTAGCCGTCACCACTGCCTTTATTGTTCGATATAAGGCATATGCTGCGAGTAGCAAAAGACCAACTAGACAAAGTACATTATACCAATAAATCCGTTGGCGACGATCCGCTAAGGAAGTCAGTTCCGTCGTTTTTCCTTTTGCATAGGAAATCAATTTGCCTTCGTCGTACAGTTCTACGTTAAGTCGTTCTCCTTGCTCATCGAATTTTTCCCAGCGACCATCTAATAATCCTGCCTTGTAACTGCCTTTGCTCTTTAATATTCCCGAAGGATGATACGCTACGAACGAACCGTGCAACAAAGAATTTTTAAATTGTAATTGATGCCGCGCACCAAAAATAATCGTATCCAGCTGAAAATGATCCACCACTTTGAAATCATCGAGCGCCAGTTTTAAGGTCTGTGGGCTTACGAGACTATCATAGGTCAATTGAACGGCAGGAAGCTCAACCATGCGTGTCGTATCGACAATATTATGCTTCAGGCTTTTGTAAATCTCTTCTCTTCGTATTTCCAATTTCTGTTGATCGATAAAATTCTTGGTATCGTAGCGCGACTGCATAAAAGACCAATATGGATACTGTACAATCAGGTATTTTCCCTGTATGGCTAAGGAGGACGCGTTTGAACCATCTAGATGATTAGATCCTACATAATCTGGATGAGCGAGGTGCTCGTATCCCATGGACGCTAGTCGAATGGGCTTTGCGCTTGGTAGACTATCATTCGTAATTTCCAAAGCAATCATCGGTGGATAATCTAACGCGCAAATGATTGGCTTCTCGGCAGAAGTCGCGAGAAAAGAAAAACTCACCAGTAAGCCTACGAAAGCAGGTTCGATTTTTACCCGGCGATAAGCAACTTGTGTCGCATAATAATACGCCAGTGGAATCGACAACAAAGCCCAGTAATCCGTATAATCAACGACGCGTTCCCATTGTACAAATGCTAAACTATTCCAAGCGTCCAAGAAAGCATCTGACAGTGGTGATTTCCACCATAAAAAAAAGATAGCGCTCAAGGCACAGACTATTTTTTTGTAGCGAGGGAAAATGGCAAACCAGAAAAGCGGCAAAATAAACAAGCCCGCAAAATCAGAAATTTTGCCCGTCAAAGCATTGGGCCAACTGTATTTGAAAACAAAATCGTTGAGTAACAATAAAGTCAAAGCCAAAAAGAAAGCACGAGATTGGAGGATTTTCATTTCAGTTGGTTGTGAAATTGTTGGAATGGGGGAACACTAAATTACGGTCGGCTATAGTCATCTTTAGCCAATCATCTATTTCAAAGATGCAAAAAAATAATATTTTGGTGGGAAGAATTAGAAACAATAGCTAATTTGCAATGAACTTGTCTTCCTTCACCCCAAAAGGCTCATCATGCACATTGGAATAAAGAAAACTGCACTGCTCCTCTTTTTAGTTGCCCTTGGTACTTGGTTTTGGTACAGTAATTTGCTCGTGGTAGAAAACGGGTACACCGATCGGGTATCCTATTTCCCGGGTGATACTTTACAGGCTTACTTGCAGGTAAAAAAAACCAAATCGGGCGAAATCAAAATCTATGACATTCGGGGAAAAGTAGTCGATCAAGTCTCTGGAGATTTTCAGCGACAAGCCACGCCTACAGAAGCACCGTGGAGAGCGGGTTTTCAATATAAACCAAGCTTTACGTATCGCATTCCAGCTTTAGCGCCAGGGTTATATTTTATTGCGAAGCAAATTCCATTTGTCGTCAAGGCGAAAAAATCCCAGCGTACAACGATTGTTTATCCTTCCAATACCATTAATGCTTATGGCTTTGCGGGTGGTAAAAACATGTATGAAAGTCGAGTGCCCGGTGACAGCAAAGTTGCTAGAGTTGTTTCTTTTCTACGTCCTTTAGCTTTTGATAATACCGCTTACTCGGAATCTTTTTTTGTTTGGGCGGCGGATTACTTTGGGACGGAAGTCAATTACATTTGTGATATGGACCTAGATGAATATCAGTACTTAGAAAATACCGATTTACTGATACTGCCCGGGCACAGCGAATATTGGACGAGAGCAGCCCGCCTCAACTTTGATCGCTACGTGGATTCGGGTAAGCACGCCTTGGTTTTATCGGGCAATTCCATGTGGTGGCAGGTTCGCTACAATGAAGCCCGTAATCAAATGCACTGCTACAAAAAATTTGCGGAAGATCCGATTCCAGATACTTTATTAAAAACCATCAACTGGCATCAACCCGCCTTACAGTATTCAATTTTGACGAGTATTGGTGCGGATTTTCGTTACGGAGGGTACGGGAAGAAAGAAGACCAAGGCTGGGATGGATACAAGATCATTGCGGAAAATAGTCCACTTTTAGCCGGTACTGACTTGCAGCGAGGCGACATTCTTCCCTTGCCAACGGTAGAGTACGACGGCATTCCAGTAGTATTCCCGGAAGGCAGCAACACCCCACAAATTGATACCCAAAAAATAAAATTTCACCGTACGAATTTGATTGGCTTTGATAAAGGCTTTCGGCAGCGGGAAACGATTGGCACCTTTTTTATTTTTCAGAAAAGTCCGACCAGTGGAATTGTACTGAATACGGGCTCAACGGATTGGTGCAATCATTTTGAGGGTGACGCGGGTAAAAACGTGAGAACAATTACGATCAATGCCATTGAGAAATTAAAAACGGGGAAATCCGTTTTTATAGAATAGTCCACTTTCAACATTGCATTAACCAACAAGCGCAGTTACGATGTGATATCGTAACTGCGCTTGCTTTAGCTTAGTTTTTTTACTATTCTGAAGCCCTATTCGTATTAAATTTATAAACCACTCCGGCGCTAATTGCGAATTGATCGTTAATATTACGCCCAGCAAAAACTTTCGACAGACCTAGAAAGGCACCAAAATTGGGTTTGAAAGCGTAGTAATAAGTTCCTCCAATCTTCGAGTAAGAAACCCCCAAAGATTTGAAACCAGAAGGGTCGCCATCACGGTAACTATTTCCACCTTCGGTACGTTGATAATCAAACCAAAGATCAAAGTATTGCTTACCAGTAGCGTATCCTACTTTTGCCGAAAGCGAAATAAAATCGTCGGGCTGTGTCACTTCACCATTGGGTGTCAAAACCAAAAAGCTATCCGCCAAGACGCGTTCATTTTCATCTAAACGGAAATTGTATCCTCCCGTGATGTTAAAAAACAAACCCGAATTTAAATCTACTTGTGCAACGACTCGCAAGGGTACGACAAGTGCTTGCTGACCAATTGCTCTGCTGTTTTGAACCTCGTAATCGGATAATGGGAAACTGATTCCTGCTCCGGTAATTACTTTTAAGCGACCAAAATCACGCAGTGCGGTGTTGATGGATTGGTATTTCAGATAAACGCTACCATCTTGTAAACCCTGTGTATTGGCACTCCGACTAACGAATGGAATAGAAACAATCACATCAAGGTCATCCGTGATCCCATAAGCCGCAAAAAGGCTGACGCTATTTGCAGAAATACCAAAATCGAAAGTCGTATCTCGACCATCTACTCTGGAGAAAAATTTTCCACTAGATTCTGTGGCAAAAGAAAGTGCTAAATCCAGATTCCCTTTTCCTTTCATAAAACCATCAATAGCACCCTGAGCAGCTGCGAAATTAGGACAAAGCAAGGCAAAGCCTAAAAACAATAAAATGTATTTTTTCATTAGATATTTTTTTTGGAGTCTTTTGAAAGACTGCCGCAAATTTATTAAAAAATTAGTCAATTTATCAAAAAGTTATGGAGGATCGACAAGCATCGGACATTTTAGTAGGCTTTAAGTAAGTCCTTATTTAGTTTTTCGTATTGAATACCCTGTAATCTAAATTACTTAACATTTTGAACCTGTCTTTTTATGCTACTCTTCGTCTTGTCCTCGTTATGATAGCTAAGGCTATCAAACTCCGGGCATTCCTCGATTAGCATAAAAATCCAAAGCTCAAAACATCAATAAACTTAAATTACAGTGTATTAAGCACAAAATGCATGACGCGCATTTTTTTAACTTCGAATACTTATAACCTTCTCGCTCAATTCTGGAAATTTAAACACGCTCTAAAATAAGCTTAAGAAATTAGTTTTTTACAAAACTACAGGATTCTTCGCTAAGAAATTTTCTTTTTATCGACAAAACAGTACAGAACATCTA
>CALFBG010000186.1 GCA_937951685.1 uncultured Saprospiraceae bacterium
CTGATCAAAATCTAACACAATTTAATGGCAAAGTAATTTTGTCTTAGTACTTAGTTTGAAACTTTTAAACAACTTCAATGTCAAAACCTACTAAAATTACCCAAAAAGTACTTCGACCATTTAAATCTGGCTTTGGCTTTATCTTGCGAGTGCTATTACCTTTCTTGTTGGGAATGATTGCAAATATTGTTTTTGCATTTATTTTCCTTGGGGGCTGGTTGAATGGTGCAAGTTGGGCAGGAAGCATTTATGCAATTGTATTTTTTGCACTTTTCTTAGTTGGCTTTCCGGTATTTTATTTTTGGATGGCGAGAAAATATGTCATCATGCGTGGTCTTGCACTATTGTATGATAATACGCAGGGATTGATCGCTTCGGTTTTGGGGACAGTTGTACATTCTGTCGTTAGTAGTAAGGAAAATTTAACCAATAGCTCGGCTTTCGCCGGAAAAACTTTAAATGGTGTTAGTGATTATATTAAGCAATCCGCCGTTGGATCAAATCGTAGTTTGAGAACGGGGCTGAAGTTTTTGCTAGAAAGAGCGCCCATCTTTGCTTCACTATCTAGGATTAGTGAAAGCATGGAGTTAAGTGTAGAAAATCTACCCGCGATTCAAACGGAAGTACAAAAAGACGTTGACGAGTTTATTCAGGATGAGCTGATTGGAGCTACTTCGATGTGGTTATGGATTTCCTTGTTTTCAAACTTGGGTTTAATGTACGTTGCTTGGCAGTATTTCGCATAGCTTGTCGCTGTGGTCTTTTTATAAATTTGACAAAAAATAAAAATAGTATGTCTACCTCCCGTTTGTCTTTCCTCTTTTTACTATTGCTCGGTTTAAGCTTATGGTCTTGCAATCAAGACCCAAAGCCAACAGAAACAATCGTCGATATAAAGCCCAAAGAAAAATTACAAATTCCGAAGTTTCAAAAAGATTCTGCCTATGCCTATGTGAAAGGGCAACTGGCTTTTGGTCCTCGTAAGCCTAATACGGAAGCACATACTGCTTGTAAAAATTGGTTAGTCAGTCAATTTAAGAAATTTGGGGCTACGGTAGAAGAGCAAAATTTTGAGGCGAAAGCCTATACGGGAGAAATGCTAAAAGGAACGAATATCATCGCTAAATATAATCCCGCACAAACGGATCGCATTGTGCTCGCAGCACACTGGGATACGCGACACATGGCAGACGAAGAAACGGAAGCTTCCGAGCGTAAAAAACCAATCATGGGGGCTGACGATGGAGGAAGTGGCGTTGCGGTATTGATGGAAATTGCACGTTTAATTCAAGCGAATGGCATTGGTGATCAAGGAATTGATATCGTATTATTTGATTTGGAAGATTACGGAGATGACGAATCGGGTAATACCAATTCTTGGTGCTTAGGTTCTCAATATTGGTCGCGAAACCTTAATTATCCGGAGCGAAAACCTAAGTTTGGTATCTTGCTAGATATGGTAGGCGCGAAGAATGCGCGTTTTGCAAGAGAAGCCGTTTCCATGCAATTTGCAGGTAATTATACCAATAAGGTCTGGCGACTAGCGACGGCAATGGGGTACGGGAATTACTTTACGAGCGAAACGGGTAAAGGCATCACGGACGATCATTACTTTGTGAATACCATCGCTCAAATTCCCATGTTGGATATTATCAATGTACAATCTACGGGCAGGTTCGGTGCGCACTGGCATACACACGACGATCAAATCGATATTATTGATAAGCAAACCTTAAGAGCCGTAGGACAAGTCGTTATTGCAGTTATTTATAAATCAGCGTCGGGGACTTTTTAAGCAAGGCTTAGAGTCACTTAATGGTCTTACCTTCTGGCGGATCATTCACCGACAGGAATATTGAAAAAAAGCTTATTTTTAGCTAAATAATCGCTCTAAACGCTACGACTAATGACGCCTGATCAATATCTTAAAAATTACATCGACGGTAAGCTAGTTCCGCCTCAATCGGGACAATATTTAGACAATGTAAATCCTGCGACCGCCGAAATCTATTCTTATTTACCAGATTCGGAAGCGGCAGATATCGAATCCGCAGTAGTCGCTGCCGAAAAAGCTTTTCCCGGTTGGTCGAAGACTAGTTTACAGGAGCGTTCGCGCTTACTAAGTCGGATCTCCGAAATTATCGGACAAAACCTAACCGCTTTTGCGGAGGCGGAGAGTATTGATGCTGGGAAGCCCGTTTCTATGGCAACTACTATTGATATTCCTCGCGCACAAGAGAATTTTAAGTTTTTTGCTACTGCTATTTTACATTTTTCTTCGGAAGCGCATCACATGGTTGGTCAAGCGATTAATTTTACTTTACGTCAACCGATCGGTATTGTGGGCTGTATTTCTCCTTGGAACTTACCCTTATATTTATTTACTTGGAAAATTGCGCCAGCCTTAGCCGCAGGAAATTGTGTCGTCGCGAAACCATCTGAGGTAACGCCAATGACGGCATACATGTTATCCAAAGCTTGTATTGAAGCAGGATTACCCGCAGGCGTTTTGAACATTGTACACGGTCTTGGCCCCAAAGCGGGGCAACCGATAATCGAGCATCCAAAAATCAAAGCGATTTCTTTTACGGGAGGAACGGAAACGGGGCGGAGAATTGCTGCGGTTGCTGCACCAATGTTTAAGAAACTTTCGTTGGAATTGGGAGGTAAAAATCCCAATATCATTTTTGCGGATTGTGATTTCGAAGAAATGATGAAGGTAACCTTACGATCGTCTTTTGCCAATAGCGGACAAATTTGTCTTTGTGGTTCTCGTATTCTGGTAGAACGGTCCATTTACGATAAATTTAAAGCTGAATTGGTCAAAAGAACGGAGTCGTTAGTGGTCGGGAATCCTGCTGCGGACGAGACGGATTTAGGTGCTTTAGTATCGCAAGCGCATTTAGAAAAAGTAAGCGCTTACATTCGTTTAGCAAAAGAAGAAGGTGGAACAATACTTTGTGGTGGCGAACGCGTGCCAATGACTGGGGATTTTAAGAATGGTTATTTTCTACGACCTACCGTCGTGGAAGGATTAAGTTATGATTGTCGGGTCAATCAAGAAGAAATATTTGGACCCGTGGTGACGATTATGCCTTTTGACACGGAAGAAGAAGCTTTAAGCTATGCAAATAGTACGCGTTACGGTCTTTCGGCAACGGTTTGGACCAAAGACATCACAAGGGTAAATCGAATGAGTGAAAAATTGGAAGCTGGCGTCATCTGGATTAATTGCTGGTTGCTCCGAGATTTAAGAACGCCGTTTGGAGGCGTCAAGAATTCTGGGGTAGGAAGAGAAGGTGGCTTAGAAGCACTCCGCTTCTTCACAGCGCCCAAAAATATTTGTATGAAATATTAGCTACGAGCATTAGGATAATGAAATATCCCTAGTTGCACTTTTCAAACTACTTTTCTTCTTTTAGAAAAGCTGTTTGTTGGTTTCCCATTTTAAAAATGGTAGACCATAAGTGCAGAAATTGTGCAGCACATAGTCAAAACTAATCAGATTACCATCCTTTAGCTATCCAAGCGTAACATTTTTTAGCAACTTCATCTTTTTATTTTACCTTTGCGGGGTCAAAAAAATAGGAATGTTTTTTGATCGCATATTCGATCATCGAAAATCGAAGCAAATTTATAATTATATCTGTTATAACTCATAATAAGCCATGCAACTAATCTCAAGTAAGGTTATGGAATTCAAAAAAGGAAGACTAAAAAAGGATCGCTTGATTCAATTGTACCAAGCGATCTTAAAGCCTAGAATGGTAGAGGAAAAAATGCTCATTTTGCTGCGGCAAGGCAGAATTTCTAAATGGTTTTCGGGAATTGGGCAAGAAGCGATCTCGGTAGGGGCGACTGCGGCGTTAGAGGAAGATGAGTTTATTTTTCCGATGCACCGAAATTTAGGCGTATTTACGGGAAGAAATATTCCTTTGGAGCGTCTTTTTTGTCAGTGGCAAGGTAAAGATGCCGGTTTTACGAAAGGTAGAGATCGCTCTTTTCATTTTGGTACGCTGGATTACAACATCGTGGGAATGATCTCGCATCTCGGTCCACAATTATCCTTGGCGAGTGGTGTTGCACTAGCGCATAAATTAAAAAAAGAAGCTAAGGTTTCCTTGGCATTTACGGGAGAAGGTGGTACGAGTCAGGGCGAATTTCACGAAGCTCTCAACGTGGCTTCCGTCTGGCAACTGCCCGTGATCTTTTTGATTGAAAATAATGGATACGGTTTATCCACGCCTTCCTCCGAGCAGTTTTTCTGTAAAGATTTAGCGGATCGGGCAAAAGGTTATGGGATGCGTTCTGTCGTTTTGGATGGTAATAATGTATTGGAAGTTTATCATAGTATTTCCAAATTAGCCAAAGCATTACGGAAGAAACCGGAGCCCGTTTTAGTGGAATGCAAAACTTTCCGGATGCGAGGACACGAGGAGGCTTCGGGAACGAAATACGTGCCAAAGGAGTTGATGGAAGCGTGGGCAATGAAAGATCCTTTGCAACAGTACGAAGACTTTTTGCTAAAAGAAAAGATCATTTCCAAAACGGATATTGAAAACTTTAGAGCAGCAATCAAGCAAGAAATTAACGAGGGCTTGGATTATGCTTTTGCTGCACCACCGGTGACGGCAAGTATTACCGAGGAATTAGGAGATGTATACCATCCACATGAGCAAGAAATTGTAGCGCCGAATTCTGATGCGCAGTCGACCAAGCGACTGGTTGATGCTATTTCTGATGCTTTGCGATTAGGGATGGAAAAGCATGATAACCTTGTCTTAATGGGACAAGACATTGCAGCGTACGGCGGGGTTTTTAAAATTACGGATGGCTTTGTGGATGCTTTCGGCAAAGACCGAGTCCGGAATACGCCGCTTTGTGAGAGTGCGATTATTGGAATTGCTTTGGGGTTGAGTATAAAAAAATACAAAGCGATGGTTGAGATGCAATTTGCCGATTTTGTAACTTGCGGATTTAATCAAATTATTAATAACCTAGCTAAAATTCACTATCGTTGGGCCGAAAAAGCGGATGTCGTTATCCGGATGCCTACGGGAGGAAGTGTAGGCGCAGGTCCTTTTCATTCTCAAACGAACGAAGCTTGGTTTACCCACACACCAGGCCTAAAAGTTGTTTATCCTTCTAATCCTTACGACGCGAAAGGATTGCTACTCGCTAGTTTAGAAGATCCGAATCCCATTTTATTTTTTGAACATAAAGCACTGTATCGAAGTATTGACGCTGCAATTCCAGATGACTACTACACGGTAGCGATTGGGGAAGCAAAAACAGTACGAACCGGCACGAGCCTTTCAATTATCACGTACGGATTGGGCGTACATTGGGCGACTAAGGCGACGGAAGAAATGGAGATTGATGCCGAGATTATTGATTTGAGAACGTTGCTACCATTGGATTACGACGCCATTGATGCTACCGTTAAGCGTACCAATCGAGCACTTATTTTGCACGAAGACACTCTTTTTGGTGGAATTGGTGGAGAAATTGCAGCTTATATTTCAGAGCATTTATTCGAGCACTTGGATGCACCAGTATTGCGGGTAGGAAGTTTAGATACACCAGTACCTTTTGCAGGAGCATTAGAGGCAGCGTTTTTGCCAATAGCACGTTTGAAAGAACAACTAACACATTTGTTGGCTTACTAAGATACAAAGAGAAGAGAACGATCTAAATTAAGCGTTCGAAGCGTTGAAGAAGCATAAATTTAAGGGCGATTTGTCGAACAGATTCCTCATAAAGTTGTTCTACTGTCAATTAATTAGACTCCGCGCAGCTTAATTCTGCTCAGATGTAAGGCGTTAAAACTTAGTGCTTCTTAGTTTGCCGATAGCTCTAAGCGCTGCGGTAAAATGAAAAAAGTGCTTCGCTCAGTACCCTACATTATTATCTTTGATTGCTTTGTGTATTTTAAAACAACTTAATATTTATTTGAATATAGCTTTAGTTTACTGGTATTTTTTAGATATTTGTATACTAAGCACAAAAAAAATAGCATGAAATTAGATGATTTTGTTGCGGTTAGCGGGATTCCAGGCGTTTTTAAAATGGCTGCCAATCGTAGTAATGGATTAATTGTAGAAGATTTAGATACCGGAAAAAAAAGATTTGTTTCGGCTAGAAAACACCAATTCACGCCTTTAGCTTCCATCGGAATTTACACTGACGACGATACTACGGAATTGAAGTATATTTTCCAGAATATGCTAGATGAGTTAGCCGCTACGCCACCACCATCCACTAACGCCCCCACTGCTGAAATAACCGAGTACTTCGGTAAGGTTTTACCTGCTTTTGATCGAGATCGCGTTTACATTAGCGATATCAAGAAAGTGATCAAATGGTTTAACTTTTTACAGCAAAGAGATATGTTAAATATTCCCGAAGAGGAAGAATCTTCCGCTGATACGCCCGTTGAAGAGAATAAGGAATAATATTTGAATACAGTCTGATATAATGTTTTATCCTTCTTTTGAGAAGGCTAATTATTCTATGAGAAAATAATGATAAACTATGGATGTCAATACTGCTCCAAAGCCAATGGAAAGGGCTTTTCTTCCGCAAGAATTTAAGATTACCGTTTGGTCTCGATTAAAACCGTATTACAGCGATTTAGCCAAACGCCCTATCCAAACGGAAGCAGATTTGATTAAATGGATTTATGATAAATGCGAATTGATCGCCGTAATTCAAGAAGAATTCAATTGGCGATACATTCGACTCAGTTTAGATAGCAATGACAAAAGAGCTTTGGAAGCTTACAGCTACGCCATCCAAGAATTAGAACCTAAAATCTCCACTTTCGAGCAACAGCTAAATCAGAAATTAGTTGATTGTCCACTGACCAAGGAATTGAATCAGAATGATTTTTTCATCTATCTCCGAGGAATCGAAAACAAGCTATCTTTATACCGCGAAGAAAATATCCCTTTGTTTACCAAAATGGCCATGAAGGCCAAAGAACACGGAACGATCTTTTCGACGATTACGATTAACCACGAAGGAGAAGAAAAAACGTTGCAACAAGCAACTACTTTATTAGCAGAAACGGATAGAGACTTAAGAGAAACCATCTATCATAGTGTATGCAAACGCTTATTGGAAGCGGTACCCGCTTTGGATACTTTGATGAACGAACTCCTTAGTATTCGACACGAAGTGGCAACCAATGCTGGATTTAATAATTATCGAGATTATAAATTTAAAGCACTCGGACGATTTGATTATACGGTAGAAGACTGCTTTGATTTTCATGATTCTATTGCGAGTGAGATCGTGCCAATTATTGACGAATTAGACAAAATTCGACGGACCGATCTTGGTTTGAAGACACTGCGCCCTTGGGATATGCAAGTGGATACGAGTGGAAAAACACCTTTAAAGCCTTTTAATGGGGCACCAGAATTGATCAAAAAGTCAATCGATTGTATGGCTAGATTGCGTCCTTATTTTGGGGAATGCATCGAGATCATGGATGGCATGAAACATCTAGATTTAGATTCTAGAAAAGGAAAACGACCGGGTGGTTATAATATGCCATTGCCTTCGGTTGGGGTGCCTTTTATTTTTATGAACGCAGCCGATTCCGTGCGGGATGTAAGAACGATGATGCACGAAGGTGGTCACGCTGTTCATTCTTTCTTGACTAGAAACTATCGGCTAACTTCTTCTAAAAAAATGCCTTCCGAAATTGCAGAATTAGCGGCCATGACGATGGAATTGTTAACGATGGATTACTGGGATAGCTTTTTGGATAACAAAGAAGAACTGCGCCGCGCGAAGATTTGGCAATTAGAAAAAGTATTAGCGACCTTGCCTTGGGTGGCAACGATTGATAAATTTCAACATTGGTTATATACTCATCCAGGACACACCAACGAAGAGCGGGTTAGTGCATGGATTCGCATTTACGGCGAGTTCAAATCCAACGTTGTTGATACTACGGGATTAGAAGATTACTTGACCCATCAGTGGCATCGTCAGCTTCATATTTTTGAAGTACCTTTTTATTACATTGAATACGGAATGGCACAATTAGGCGCCATTGCCATTTGGAAAAGATATCGAGAAAATCCCGATCAAGCAGTTACGGAATACATCGAAGCTTTGCGTTTAGGCTACACGAAACCCATCGGAACGATTTACGAAGCGGCCGGTATTAAATTTGATTTTTCTAGCGAATATGTACGAGAACTCGGCGCATTCATTAAAAAAGAAATTGAAGATTTGATTTTTGAAGCTTAGTAGGCGTTGAAAATGAAGTAAGTTTCTATTTTGAAGGAGTAACGCTGAGTGAAACATAAGCAAAAAAGGAACCATAGCGCCGCTGTGGTTCCTTTTTTGCTGTAGGAAAATTTAAACAGGCCAGTCTTTATAACTCAAGAATAGCTTGAAAAGGATCATTGCTTGCGCCGAAACTTTTCCAGTCTGGCGCTGTTTTTAGATTGCTGATGTCCAAGTTGAGCACCGCACTCTCGTGGAAACTAGCAATTTTAGCACCCGTTTCGGTTGTTTTCCATTGATCCCAAGTAAATTCCAATCCACCAATTGGAATAATTTTAACCCACATTTTCCAACTCGTAGGCAAACCCTCATCGTTTAAAATCCATAAATACGCATCTCCGGGCGTAACCCCACCGGAGCTATAACTAATCAATAAATCTTGTCGGCCGTCGGCGTTGGTTACAATTGCTCTACTTGTACCAGGATCAAAAGCCTTACTTGGTGCATTGAGCCAGAAAGAATCATTACACCAATATTCCCAAGCTTCCATTACTGTTTTTTGGGCAATTTCTCCTTGCAGTTCCACTTGCTCTTCCCAAGCTCTTCCTTTAAGTTTGTTGATATCTAATAAGACTTCTTTATTTTTCCATTTGATTTGACAAAAATGGCGATTTTTATCCCATACAAAATCGTGCATTCCCTTAAAAGTCCATTGTACAACGGCAGTTGTATCCCAAGCTTCTTGATTAATTGCGTTGAGCATTTTCTGAGCGAGTGCATCGGCGGCTGGCCCTTCTTTTCCTTTCGGTAAGGCTTCGTTCGTTGCGAAATATCCAATCACTCCGATGCCTACGAGGATAGCGAGTAAAATCAAGAGTCTTTTAATCCATTTCATATTATGATCTATTAGTGTGTGTAATTTGACTAGTTGAGCTTTAAAACAAGTAGGAATGCAAAAAGTTGCTCTTTTCGAGCAATCGCTTAATCCACCTCTTGGTAAAATAGAAAAAATTGCGGGAAAGCCTCAACGAAGTCGTTGACAAAATAACAATAGGGCTTAAAGCCTTGAAAGATAAGCGCTAAAAGCCGTCGGATAAAGGCGGATGGAGTGGATTTTATAGTACAAAGGATAAAAATTAAATAGGTTCTTCTATCTTTGCACCGCAAAACTTAGCGTAGGTTAAAATTCACTCCTTTTTGTCAAAGTGTACTGAGTTACTTTTTTAAATTTAAACCTTCCTAATTAGCTTTAATTTTAAAACCTTCAAGAAAAATGTATAAAGGTAAAAAAGTAATCGTGGTGCTACCAGCGTATAATGCGGCACTGACCCTCGAAAAAACTTATAGCGAAATTCCAATGAATTTGGTAGACGATGTTGTGCTTTGTGATGATGCTAGTAGTGATAATACTTCTGCATTGGCCAGAAAAATAGGCATTAAGCACGTCATTCGGCATGAGCAAAACCGAGGATACGGCGGCAACCAAAAATCTTTATACAATAAAGCATTGGAGTTGGAAGGAGACATTGTAATTATGTTGCATCCCGATTATCAGTATACACCGATGTTGATTCCTGCGATGGTGAATATTATTGGAGACGAACTTTACCCAGTAGTGCTAGGGTCGAGGATTTTGGGTAGAGGTGCATTGGCGGGTGGAATGCCCGTGTACAAATACATCGCGAATCGCTTATTGACCTTTACGCAGAATGTTTTGGTTAATTATAAATTGTCAGAATACCATACGGGCTACCGTTCTTTTAGCCGAGAAGTACTGGAGCGCATCAATTTCAACGAGAATTCGGATGACTTTGTTTTTGATAATGAAATGCTTTCCCAGATTATCTACGCGGGTTTTCCGATTGCGGAAGTGACTTGTCCTACGAAATATTTCGAAGAAGCATCGTCCATTAACTTTCAGCGAAGTGTAAAGTATGGATTAGGCGTATTGAGAGTTTCTTTTTGCCACTTTTTACAGCGCATCAAGCTTGGTCGGTTTAATTTGTATAAGAAACCATAAGGAAAAAGTAAAGGAATTACTCTTCGGTAGCATTGATTGCTTTTCTACCTAAATATATGGCTGCGAGGACGAGGGTATATGTAAGAGTAGCGGTCATTATTTGGTAGCTAGTTTGATTAGGGTTCTTGCAAAATGCAGTTTTTAGCACGCTGCGCAAAGAAATAGCTAAGAACTTTAAATATTTTGTAAAGGTATTATATTTGAAGTTAGAAGTTGTTGATTCTTACCAACTTTTTATTTGCTAAACGCGTACTAACATCATAAACTTAAGGATTATTCTACTAAAAGCCCAACTAAATTTTATTGGTATAGCATACAAACGACAAATTGTGATTTTAAACTAGGCAAGAAGCGATTTTATCCTACCCAAATTATGACGATGCCTTGGTCAATACTTTGCCGCTGCGCGTTGCGTTAAAACTACAAATCCATGACTGTGCATTTAAAAGATTATTTGGCTGCTTGTGTCGATCAATTCAATACGCCCGACTTTATTCCCAATGATCCGATTTCTATTCCCCACCAGTTTTCCAAATTACAAGATATTGAGATCATGGGATTCTGGGTTTCGATGCTTGCTTGGGGACAGCGCAAAACCATCATCAATAAATCGAATGAATTGATTGCGTTGATGGATGGTGCTCCCCACGACTTTATCCTCAATCATACAGAAAAAGATCGAGCTGCATTTCTAAACTTTAAGCATCGTACCTTTCAAGCCACTGATACGCTTTATTTTTTAGCATTTTTCCAATGGTATTACCGACAACATCATTCTTTGGAAACAGCCTTTGCCCAACATTTGTCTGCGGGAGCGGAAACGGTTGAACAAGCTTTGATTGGCTTTCATGATTTATTTTTCTCTTTGGAAGATGCGCCTCAACGTACGCGTAAACACATCGCCACTCCGGTACGAAAATCAACTTGCAAACGGTTGAATATGTTTTTACGGTGGATGGTGAGAAAAGATGATCGTGGTGTAGATTTCGGCTTATGGCAAAATATTAAAACGAGCCAGTTATTAATGCCTTTGGACGTGCACGTAGATCGAGTTGCTCGGCGGCTTCAATTGATAGAAAGAAAACAAACCGACTGGCGAACGGTTTTAGCACTAACGGAACGCCTACGCGAATTGGATCCAATAGATCCCGTAAAGTACGATTTTGCACTCTTTGGCTTGGGCGTTTTGGGCGACCAAGAATTAATAGAAAAAGGAATTTTTCCAACGTCGAAATAGGAGCAATTCGTCAATTATCGAGCAACGAAACTAAACTCCAAGCGCGAGGAGATAAATTCAGGAGATGGATTTCTGAGTACTAAACGAATTTTAACACCAAACTGATCCGCATCAAAATACCGCTTCACGTCTGGCAGGTTAGCCGGAATACCAATGGTAGAGCCTACATTATTATCTACTTGTGGGTGCCAAAAAACTTCTAGACTTTTGTTTTGATCTTTTTCGTAGATGTCAATCGAAATTTCTTGGATAAAATCGTAATCAGCCTGACCGGAAATTAGCGAATTTAACCGTGCGATTTTAGGGTTGATCGCTTTTAAATCAGAAAAGCTGATATTATTTTTACTTAAAATAGAGTCCGCGAAACTAGGGATATCATCAAAAAAGAAATAGTGAGAAGTAAAAGGATTCAATCCGGCAGGAATTTCAAAGTCAACAAAGTAAGGCATATCAAATAAGATGTCTTCATCATCTTTTTTACAATTGGTAAACAATAACGCTACCAGGCAAATCATTCCTATATATTTCATACGTGCTGACGGTTAGGTTTTAAAATGAGAGGAAGTATTTGATTACTTGATCAGATTCGAAAGATAGATCAAATCCCTGAAACTTATAACTACCATTTTACAAAAATATTCTTTTGTAGGGAGAACTATTTACTATTTTGATAATATTTTCAACTTATTATTCGTACAATCTTTGCGCACTACGGCATTGATTTTTTTTGCTCAACGCAGGGTTTAGGCTTAACTTTATTTGGAGAATGAGCTAGATAACGGCATTTAGCTATGGCAGAGAAAAAATATCCCAAATTTCAAAACAGTTTCTTAAATATTTGGCTATATTTAGTTGTGCTTGTCTAAATCAAAATTGCTAGTCATTTGAATTACGTGACACTACCCAGTTTTTCCCGTTCTACAAAGCAGACAATTGAAAATAGATACGCACTCATTTTTTTAAAACAACTTCATCGCTCAATAAGTTGAAACCTAACTTTATCACTCCGAAGTTTTTTTTATAACTTCAAAAATAATATTCACCAAATGGGAGAACAGAAAGTATCTCTTTTAAAAACACAAGCACAAATGCAACGGTTTGTGCAGCACCTATTAAAAGATGTCCACGCCTTAGAATACATGCTCGAAAACGATTGGTTTGAAGAAGGTATCACTCGGATTGGTGCAGAACAGGAAATGTGTTTAGTCTCAAACGTTACCTACAAACCAGCTACGATTGCGATGGAAGCCTTGGAGCTTTTGAAAAACTACCCTTGGGCAGAAACGGAACTCGCCAAGTTCAACTTAGAAACAAATATGGTGCCCCGAGAATTGAAAGGAAATTGCCTGAGTAAGATGGAAGGCGAAAATGTGAGTAACCTGAATAAGATCCGGAAAGTGCTCAAACAGCTAGACTCGAATCTTGTGCTGACGGGAATTTTGCCGACTTTAAATAAGGCAGATTTAGGGCTACATAATCTCACGCCAAAAAAACGTTACCACGCTTTGATGAAGTCGATTGACGAGCAACTTATTGGTAATGCTTACGAATTGCGTTTGTCAGGAATTGATGAATTATTTGTGAAGCACGATTCTCCGATGTTGGAAGCTTGTAACACCAGTTTTCAAGTACACCTACAAGTATCTCCTAAGGAATTTGTCAAAATGTACAATATTTCCCAAACGCTAGCGGCACCTATTATGGCCATTGCAGCCAACTCTCCGCTCGTTTTTGGAAAGCGCTTGTGGCACGAATCTAGAATTGCCTTATTTCAGCAATCTTTGGATACGCGTACTTCTCACGATCATATGCGGGAACGCAGTCCGAGAGTAAATTTCGGTAATGATTGGTTGAAAAATTCCATCATGGAAATTTACAAAGAAGATATTGCGCGCTTTAGAGTATTGATTAGTGGCGACGTGGAAGAAGATGCGGTAGATTTGATCGAAAAAGGAAAAGTGCCTAAGCTACGCGCACTGCAAGTTCACAACTCTACGGTGTACCGTTGGAACCGCCCGTGCTATGGAATTAGCGACAATGGCAAGCCACACTTACGCATCGAAAATCGAGTTTTACCCGCAGGACCAACCATCATTGATGAAATGGCAAACGCTACTTTCTGGTTGGGTTGTATGGTGGGAATGGCTGATAAATACGAAGACGTTACCAAAAACATTGCCTTTGAAGATGTTCGCGATAATTTTTCGAAAGCGGCGCAGTATGGAATCGATACCAAGTTTACTTGGATGAAAGATAAAAAGATCAACGTTTGTGATTTAGTCTTAAAAGAATTACTTCCGTTAGCCAGAAAAGGCTTAGCGAAACGCAAAGTCCTACAAAAAGATATTGATCGTTATTTAGGAGTAATTGAAGCGCGTGCCAAAAGTCATATGAATGGTGCTCGCTGGCAATTACGATCGTTCACCAAACTCAGTAAAGAGGTCGGAAGAGACGAAGCACTAAGTGTGCTAACGGCCTGTATGGTTAAAAATCAAGAAAAAGAAATGCCGGTACATACTTGGAAACTTCCAGAATTGAGCGACTTAGAAAACTATAAACCTTCAAAGCTAAAAGTAGCGGAGTTTATGGCAACGGATCTTTTTACCGTACAAAAAGATGATATCATTGAATTGGTGGCAGAGTTGATGGACTGGCGAAAATTGCGATTCATGCCCGTCGAAAACACTAAAGGTAAACTAGTTGGATTAATTACTTCGAAATTGCTCTTGCGGCACTATGTGCGCGGTGCGAACTTAAAAAGTCGAAAAAAACTTACGGTACAAGACATTATGATTGAAGCGCCAATTACAATTACTGCCGACGCGACGATTTTGGAAGCCCTCAATAAAATGCGGACGAACCAGATTGGTTGTATGCCCGTTGTGCAAGGCGATGAATTGATCGGTATCATTACGGAGATGGATTTCTTGCGCATTTCTAGCAGATTGATGGAGCGCTTGGATCGCTAAGCTAGCTTAGCGAATCAAAGTAATGATTAACGACGTTTTTTAAGAGAGAAGTTTATCAAAAAGAAAATAGGCACAGTTTTGTAGTGGTTCTTTTTGATAAACTTCTTTTGTCGTTCGGTCTTGCTTTTCAGTTTTAGCACAACTTTTTCAAAAAAAAGCTAAAGTATAAAAATTAATTTCGCTTTTTTAAAATCTATGCTTTCAGCAACTTTTTTTTTAAAAAGCAAAACATCTAATTTTTAGAACATCAATTCAACGATTTTTATCTCGCTGCAAAAAATCAAGTTTGGCGAAGCTCGCTCAAAATATTTTGCAAAGCATAAGCTTACTAAACAAAGCGTCCAGTAGTTTTGTTGCTATTCCTAAACAGGAGTAGCAATTTTGATTTAAAAATATTATTTTTGTACTCGCATCAAAAGGGCGACTCCTGAAAAAAACTAAGGTTGTCCTTTTTTCAATTATCTCGTTTACCTTTAAACAAAAAAAATATGCCATTTGACATTGATATGATTAAGGCTTTTTACGAAGCGCTTCCCGGCGTAGTGGACAAAGTTCAAAAACGTTTGAAACGACCACTTACGCTTTCCGAAAAAATTCTTTACGCACACCTTCATCCAGAATCAAGGTTGAAAAAATATAAGCGTGGTAAAGATTACGTCTTCTTTGCTCCTGACCGAGTAGCGATGCAAGACGCGACCGCGCAAATGGCATTGCTTCAATTCATGATGGCTGGCAAAGATAAAGTAGCGGTACCTTCTACCGTACACTGTGATCATTTGATCCAAGCAAAAGTTGGAGCCGAGAAAGATTTACAAAATGCAATTAATACCAGTTCGGAAGTTTTTAATTTCTTAGAGTCTGTTTCTAATAAATATGGAATTGGTTTTTGGAAACCAGGTGCAGGAATTATTCACCAAATTGTTTTAGAAAATTATGCATTTCCCGGTGGAATGATGATTGGTACTGATTCCCATACCCCCAACGCAGGTGGTCTTGGAATGGTTGCCATTGGAGTAGGAGGTGCGGATGCAGTGGATGTAATGGCAGATATGCCTTGGGAATTAAAAATGCCTAAATTGATTGGCGTTAAATTAACGGGAGAGCTATCCGGTTGGACTTCCGCAAAGGATGTTATTTTAAAAGTAGCAGGAATCCTTACGGTAAAAGGTGGAACTGGTGCTATCGTAGAATATTTTGGTCCAGGTGCCAAAAAACTTTCTTGTACAGGTAAAGGTACAATCTGTAACATGGGAGCAGAAATTGGAGCGACAACTTCTACTTTCGGCTTTGATCCTGCCATGGATCGTTACTTAAGAGCAACGGGCAGACCAGAGGTTGCGCGGATGGCGAAAAAAGTGAAAAAATATCTTACGGGAGATCCAGAATGTTATAAAGAACCAGCAAAGTATTTCGATCAAGTTATTGAAATCAATTTATCAAAATTAGAACCACACATCAACGGTCCTTTCAGTCCCGATCGCGCTTGGCCAATTTCTGAATTTGCGAAAGCCGTAAAAGAACACGACTTCCCACAAAAACTGGAAGTAGGTTTGATTGGATCTTGTACGAACTCTTCTTACGAAGATTTGGATCGAGCAGCTTCTTTGGCTAAACAAGCCGTCAAGAAAAAATTAATGGTAAAATCTGAATTTACCGTTACGCCAGGATCTGAACTCATTCGCTACACCGTAGAACGAGATGGTTTATTAGACGCCTTCGAAGCAATGGGCGGAATGGTTTTAGCAAATGCTTGTGGTCCTTGTATTGGGCAATGGGCAAGACACTCGGATGATCCTACCAGAAAAAATTCTATTATCACCTCGTTTAATCGAAACTTCTCGAAACGAAATGATGGTAATCCAAATACGCACGCTTTCGTTGCTTCTCCTGAGATCGTAACGGCAATGGCGATTGCGGGTGACCTTACTTTTAATCCACTTAAAGATCGTTTGGTGAATGCAGATGGGAAGAAAGTGAAATTGAGAGCTCCCAAAGGAGTTGAATTACCACCCAAAGGATTTGAGGTAGAAGATGCTGGTTTTAATCCGCCGGCAGAAGATGGTAGTACGGTAGAAGTAAAAGTGGCTAAGAAGTCAGATCGTTTACAACTATTAAAACCTTTCGAACCGATTACAAAAGAAGATCTTACGGGAATGCGTTTGTTGATCAAGCCAAAAGGAAAATGTACAACGGATCATATCTCAATGGCAGGACCTTGGTTGAAATATCGAGGACATTTAGAAAACATTTCTAACAACTGTTACATCGGAGCGATCAATTACTTCAACGGGGAACCGAACAAGGTACTCAACGTAGTGGCTACGAAGAAAGGAAAGTATATGGCCGTACCCGATTCTGCTAAATATTACAAGAAAAAAGGGATTGGAACAATCATCTTTGGAGAAGAAAACTTGGGAGAAGGATCTTCTCGAGAACACGCCGCGATGGAGCCTAGATTTTTAGGGGTACACGCCGTAGTTGTAAAATCTTTTGCTAGAATTCACGAGACAAACTTGAAGAAGCAAGGAATGTTGGCACTTACTTTTGTGAATAATAATGATTACGAAAAAGTACGCCAAGATGATTCGATTGATATCGAAGGATTTGATAGCTTCGCACCGGGCAAAAACTTAACAATTGTTTTGAACCATGCGGATGGGACAACGGAGAAATTTGAAGTAGCACATACTTACAACGAGGCCCAAATCGAATGGGTGAGAGCAGGAAGTGCACTTAATAAAATTAGAAAAGATGCAGGCGTAGCATAAATTAAACTGTAGCCCTCTTTTATTGAAATGCTCATTTTGTCGGAAGACAGGTTGAGCATTTTTCTTTTTATAATAAGGATTAAGTTGTTTTTTAATTTGTGACTCCTTTTGATTATATTCGTCAGATATATTGAGTAAACAAAATTATTAACCAACTAAACACATGCCTTATGATTCAGGAATTTAAGGATTTTATTATGAAGGGAAATGTACTAGAGCTCGCCGTAGCGGTTATTATCGCCGGAGCTTTTGGTGCTGTTATTACTTCTTTTACCGCCGATGTTTTGATGCCTCCCATCGGGAAAGCATTGGGTGGAGTAGACTTTGCAGAATTACAATATGTAATTGATCCCGCAGTAGCCGAAGTGAAAAATGCAACGGGAGAAGTCGTCGTCGCTGGGAAAGATGCCGTAGCGATTCGTTATGGTAAATGGATTAATACCATTATTGATTTTGTGATTATTGCTTTTATTCTATTTTTGATTGTACGGTCGTACAATAAAGCTAATCCAGCGCCAGAACCAGAGCCTGCTCCAGAACCAGGACCAACACAAGAAGAGTTACTCGCTCAAATTCGAGACCTTTTAGCGAAGCGCTAAGTTTGGGTAAAACGATTCTTTAAATAAAAAACGCCGCTGCCAGTTTAAAACTGACAGCGGCATTTTTGTAACGTAGGCTTAATCGTTAATAGATTAGTGGCGTTAACTATTATGCGCTTCGTCTCTTAATTCTCTTCGTAAAATTTTACCGACGTTAGACTTTGGCAGTTCTTCCCGAAATTCGACAGCTTTGGGGACTTTGTAGCCCGTCAAATGTTCTCGACAAAAACTGATTAAATCTTCTTTCTCTAAGGAGCTATCTTTCTTCACCACGTATATTTTGACAACTTCTCCAGACTTAGGATCGGGAATACCAACGGCCGCCGCTTCCGCTACCTTTGGATGCATGACGACGACTTCTTCAATTTCATTAGGATATACGTTGAAGCCAGAAACTAAAATCATATCTTTTTTACGATCTACAATTTTGAAGAAACCATCTTCTGCCATCAGCCCAATATCTCCTGTACTTAGCCAACCATCTGCGCTTAGTACTTCCTTTGTTGCTTCTACTCGATTGTAATATCCTTTCATTACTTGTGGTCCTTTCACTTGGATTTCACCAACTTGTCCAACGGGAAGTGGATGCCCTTGTTCGTCCACGATACGCATATCCGTAGAAGGAACAGGTACGCCAATCGTTCCCAATTGACCGGAATCATCCAGTGGATTAACACAGACCACCGGAGAAGTTTCGGTCATTCCAAATCCTTCGGAAAGCGGTACACCCGTAACGGACTGCCATCTTTCTGCAACTGCTTTCTGAACAGCCATACCACCACCGATGGTGATTTTCAAACTACTAAAATCTAAGGCTGCAAAATCTTTATGATTGAGTAGCGCATTAAAAAGCGTATTTACACCAGAGATTAAACTAATGGGATATTTTTTAATGGGTTCCATCACGGTAGGCAAATCTCTTGGATTGGTCACCAATACGTTAAGTGTACCAATACTCATCAAGGCCAAGCAATTAACAGAAAAGGCAAAGATGTGGTACATTGGTAGGGGAGACAAGGCTACTTCTTTCCCTTCGTTTAGAAAAGGCAACATAATAGCGCGAATCTGTTGCATATTGGAAATCAAGTTGCGATTCGTCAACATGGCCCCTTTGGCGACTCCCGTAGTACCGCCGGTGTATTGTAATAAAATGGTATCTTCTGGTTTACCGTGGTGTGGTGTTAACGTAAACTTTTTCCCCTCTTTGATTGCCGTAGTAAAAACGACCGTATTAGGAATATTGAAAGGAGGCACCATGCGCTTAAATTTGCGCACTACGAAATTGACCATGGCTCCCTTGAACATTCCGAGCATTCCTCCTACACTAGTAAGAATAACCGTTTTAATTTTGGTGGCGCCCAATACTTTTTCAAGATTAGCGGCAAACAATTCTGAGATTACGATGGCTTTAACGTCCGCATCTTTAAATTGATGTTCCATTTCTCGTGGCGTGTAAAGTGGGTTGGTGTTGACAACAACCAAGCCTGCCCGCAAGGCACCAAATAAAGCGATCGGATATTGGAGCATATTTGGCATCATCAGAGCAATCTTATCCCCGACTTCCAAACCTCGCGATTGCAAGTAAGCGGCAAAGGCGATGGATTTTTTATCGACTTCATCGAAAGTAATAGCTTTACCCATACAGGCAAAAGCATCTTGCTTACGATATTTTTCGAAAGTCTCTTCAAATAAATCGACGAGACAATTGTAAGCTTCAGGATTAATATTAGCAGGAATTCCGTTCGGGTAATTTTTTAGCCAAGGCCGTTCTTCTGACATAGGTAGCGTGTATTTAAGTGCGAATATAAAAGAACGCGAATTGATCCCAGGGTACATTTCATCTTTCAAACGAAGCCCTTTTCCTAGACGCCGGTGGGTCAGTTGCGTTATTTGCGTCATTAAATTAGCCAAAAAAATAGAATTTTCTAATGTTTCTTTAAAATCTACTAAAATTAAAGTCACGCGCGAAGATTACTCTATTCGCTTTGGGAGTCTAACCTATTCATTTTTAAGCTGTTTTTTTAAACAACTTCTTTTTTTAACCATAAAAAAAATGTACCTTTGCACCGCTAAAAATATTTTTTAACCTCGTCTCAATAAAACTTGAGACTACAAACGAAGATTCTTATATATGTCAGACGAAAAGAATCTTGATAATCAGGAGCTTACACCAAAAGCTGCTGATACAACAGCTCCCCAAGCGGAAGATACTGTTGCTTCAACTACCGAAGCTGTAGTTGAAAAACCCACTGCTCACGATGATTTTGATTGGTCACAAGACAGAAGACACTCTCTTCCGTACAGTGAATCTGAAATCGAAACTTACCTTAACCAGTACGAATCTACCCTTTCTTCCGTTTTAGAAAACGAAATCGTAAAGGGGAAAGTATCTGCGATTGGATCAAGCGGTGATGTTGTTTTGGATATTAATTTTAAATCAGACGGACTCGTGCCGCTTTCTGAATTTAGAGATTTACCAGACCTCAAAGTAGGGGACATGGTAGAAGTATACGTAGAGCAGCAAGAAGATGATCGTGGACAATTAGTATTGTCACGACGTAAAGCAAAATTACTACGAGCTTGGGAAAGTATCGTGGATTCTTACAACAACGGCACCGTTATTCAAGGAGTTGTAATCAGTAAGACGAAAGGTGGATTGATCGTAGATGCAGGTGGATTGGAAACATTCTTACCAGGATCACAGATTGATATCAAGCCAATCATCGATTACGATGCATACGTTGGTAAGAAGATGGAATTTAAAGTGGTAAAAATCAATGAGCAGATCAAGAATGCCGTTGTTTCTCACAAAGCCTTGATCGAAAGTGATTTGGCAGAACAAAGAGAAGCAATCATCGGTAGCCTTGAGAAAGGTCAAGTACTCGAAGGAATCGTTAAGAATATTACTGATTTCGGTGCTTTCCTTGATTTAGGTGGTGTTGATGGATTACTTTATATTACAGATATTTCTTGGGGTAGAATCTCTCACCCGAGTGAAATTCTTGCATTGAATCAGAAAATCAACGTCGTAGTACTTGATTTTGATGAAAACAAGAAACGAATTTCTCTTGGTTTGAAGCAGTTACAAGCTCACCCGTGGGAAGTATTGACAGAAAATATGCAAGAGGATAGCTTGGTGACGGGTAAAATCGTTAACATCGAGGACTATGGTGCTTTCCTTGAAATCCAACCTGGAGTAGAAGGTTTGATCCACGTTTCGGAAGTTACTTGGAGTAATCAACCCATCAACGCTAGAGAGTTTTTCAAATTAGGACAAAATTACGACGCGAAGATTGTTACCATCGACCGTGAAGATCGTAAAATGTCTTTAAGTATCAAGAAAATTTCTCAAGATCCTTGGAGTGAAATCGGAACTAAATTCCCAGTAGATAGCCGCCACACAGGGGTTGTCAAAAACTTAACTCCTTACGGCGTATTCGTCGAATTGGAAGAAGGTATCGGTGGAATGGTTCACATTTCTGACCTTTCTTGGACAAAACGTTTCTCTCACCCTTCTGAATTTACCAAAGTAGGTAATGATATCGAAGTGGTTATCCTAGAAATTGATAAAGACAATCGTAAATTATCATTAGGACACAAGCAAATCGAAGAAAATCCATGGGATACTTTCGAATCTGTATTCCCAATCGGTTCTTACCACGAAGCTACGATCTTACGTAGAGATGATCGAGGTGCAATTGTACAATTGCCTTACGGTTTGGAAGCTTTCGCTCCAATCAAGCACGTGAAGAAAGAAGACAATACCTTAGCTGAGGTTGACGAAACCTTAACGGTAAAAGTAATTGAATTCAACCGAGATGATAAGCGTATTTTAGTATCTCACTTAAGATATCTTGATGATATCAAGCGAGAAGCTGATGATGCGGTACGGAAAGAAAAAACGGAAGAGCGTCAACAAACTAGAAGTGCGGTTAAGAACCAGCAGTCAAAAGTTGAACGTACTACTTTAGGAGAATTAGATGCTTTCTCTCAATTGAAACAACAACTTAAAGATGATGCTGTCGCGGCGAGTACTGCTCCTACACCAAAGGATAAAGTAGCTGCTGCTGCGGAAGAAGAAGAAGAAGAGGTTGAAGAAACAGTTGAAGAAGTAAGCACTGAAGACACTACCACTAACGATGACCTTAAGAAAATCGAAGGAATCGGTCCTAAGATTGAGGAGTTATTGCAGAATGGTGGTATCAAAACGTTCACGCAACTTTCAGAAGCTACTGTTGACCGAGTCAAAGCAATTCTGACGGAAGCAGGAAGCAGATACAAAATGCACGACCCAACAACTTGGCCAGATCAAGCTAAAATGGCTGCCAATGGAGAATGGGACAAATTAAAAGAATGGCAAGATTCTTTACAAGGTGGTAAAGAATAATTAGCATAAAATTCTTTAGTACTTCGGTACTATTAAATCCCTGATTAGTTTCTAATCGGGGATTTTTTTTTATTTTTAATCAAAACAATGAAGTTTTAAAACGACTTCAATACAGTAGACTTTATTCGAAAAGAGAATCTAAAACGATAACTAACTGATTATCAATACTCATTTTTCTGTAAAAAGAACTTTCGAATAAAGTCAAATGTATTCAATTACTTATTCACTTAGCTTGTAACTCAAAATGATGAAATCAAACGCCTTTTACCTGCTCTTTACCTTATGTTTGCTCTTCGGAGCTTGCCAATCCGAACCACAAAGTAGTACGACCACAACTGCCGATGGTACCGTAGTACATAGTGAAAAAGCAGATGTAACGACCTTTGCCGAAAAACTAGCGGCTAGACCTAATGCTCAATTAATTGACGTCCGCACACCTCAGGAATTCAATCAAGGACATTTGGATAATGCGATAAACATTAATTATCACGATGACTTTTTTATTGAACAATTACAAAAATTAGATCGAGAGAAGCCGCTCTTCGTTTACTGCCAAAGCGGTGGAAGAAGTGGTAAAGCATGCCACAAGTTAAAGAAAATGGGATTCAAAGAAATTTATGATATGGAGGGCGGTTACTTGGCCTGGGAAGCACAACAATAAGATGATTTGCTGCCCAATAGGTATTTTAATTAGTAGTTGAATTTTAGCTAAAGGTCCGCGAAATAATCTGTTTTTCTCATTTTGTTTAATTTTTATTGCTAAAATAGCGTAAAAAGTTAAACAAAACACTTCAACTACTGTTACAAACTGGTATTTATGTATACTGAAACCGTCGTGTGGTTTGTCTTGTTTTTTCGTCGTACGACCTATTTAACTTTACCTTACAAAAAAGTAATCTCCTAAATGGCAAAAAAAGTCATCGTTATTGGTTCTGGCTTTGCAGGAATTTCTGCCGCCTCTTTTATGGCTCAACGCGGCTACGACGTTACTATCCTAGAGAAAAATTTAGTTCCTGGTGGTCGAGCACGACAGTTTTCCGCAGCAGGGTTTACTTTTGATATGGGACCTAGTTGGTACTGGATGCCAGAAGTTTTTGAAGACTACTTTGCAAACTTTGGTAAACAAACCAGCGATTATTATGATCTTATTCGTTTGGATCCTTCTTACTCAGTCTTTTTTAGTGCAGAGGATCGTATGAACGTTCCCGCTAAAATGGAAGCACTCTATGAGATGTTTGAAACTTACGAGCCTGGTAGTAGCCCGAAGTTGAAAAAATTTCTGGCGGAAGCCAAATACAAATACGACGTTGGGATTAAAGAGTTTGTACAAAAGCCCGGACATTCCATTTTTGAATTTGCAGACTTGCGCGTAGTAAGTAGTTTATTCAAGTTGCAAATGTTTCAATCTGTTTCTAAAGAAATTCGAAAGTTATTTAGCAATAAGCAGCTGATTCAATTGCTAGAATTTCCCGTATTATTTTTGGGTGCAACGCCACAGAATACGCCCGCACTTTATAGCTTGATGAATTATGCGGATATGTCTTTAGGTACTTGGTATCCACAGGGCGGTATGTATAAAATTATTGAAGGGATGCTCAATCTAGCCGAAGAACTGGGCGTCAAAGTGATTTGTGGACAAGAGGTAACAAAGATCGAAGTAGAGAATGGCATCGCAACAAAAGTTGTAACCCAAGATCAAGTCTATTCGGCAGATATCATCATTGGTGGCGCTGATTACCACCACGTAGAACAACACTTACTCGAAGAGAAATATAGAAATTATACAGAAGCTTACTGGGATAAACGAACGATGGCACCTTCTAGCCTTTTGTTTTATTTAGGGATTAATAAAAAGCTCAAAAACTTAGAACATCATAATTTATTTTTTGATCAAGACTTTGAGCAGCATGCCGTCGAAATCTACGATGATCCAAAATGGCCGAGTAATCCTTTGTTTTATGCTTGTTGTCCTAGCCAAACGGATGATAGTATCGCACCTGCGGACGGAGAAAATTTGTTCTTGTTAATTCCACTAGCACCAGACTTAGAAGATACGGAAGAATTGCGGGAGAAATACTACCACATCATCATGGATCGGCTAGAACAAATCACCGGACAAAGCGTTAGAGAGGCAGTAGTTTATAAAAGATCCTTTGCCCATAAGGACTTTAAAAATGATTATCATGCTTACAAAGGCAACGCTTACGGCTTAGCTAATACTTTATTACAAACTGCTTTTTTAAAGCCCAAGCTTAAGTGTAAAAAAGTAAAGAATTTATTTTTCACGGGTCAATTGACTACACCTGGACCAGGTGTGCCGCCCTCAATTATCTCAGGACAGGTAGTGGCTCGAGAAATTCATAAATTAATCAAACCCTAAGCAAAATCATATGATAGAATTATTCGATAAAACTTGCGTTGAGTGCAGCCAGTTGATTACTGAGCGTTACAGCACTTCCTTTTCAATGGGGATTCGGCTTTTTGATAAAAAATACAGAGGCCCGATTTATAGTATTTACGGTTTTGTCCGTTTTGCAGATGAAATAGTAGATACCTTTCACGACCACCGGAAAGAAGAATTATTAAACGAATTTCGACGAGATACTTATAAAGCGATTGAAACGGGGATTAGTCTTAATCCTGTTTTACACGCTTTTCAGCAAGTTGTGAATAAATATGATATTGAGCGAGACTTAATCGACGCTTTCTTGGATAGTATGGCCATGGATCTTCATTTCCACAAGTACAACGATGAGTTTTACAAAACTTACATTTACGGTTCTGCGGAAGTTGTTGGTCTGATGTGCCTCAAGATATTTTGCGCTGGAGATGCAGCCGAATATGAACGCCTCAAAGCACCGGCTTGTAGCTTGGGTTCTGCTTTTCAGAAAATAAATTTTTTGCGAGACATAAAGAGTGATTTTGATGATCGTGGTCGAGTTTATTTCCCCGGCGTAGATTTTCTAAACTTCACCAACGAAGACAAGGTCAATATCGAACTAGATATTAAGAAAGATTTTGATCATGCTTACACGGGGATTGTACAATTACCGGGTGGCGCTCGCTTAGGCGTTTATTTGGCCTATGTATATTACATCAATTTATTCCAAAAGATAAAACGCTCAACGGCGAATCGTCTAAAAGTAGAACGCATTCGAGTCAATGATGGTAAGAAAGTGTACCTACTCTTTAGTTCTGCACTCCGCAATACCCTCAATATTTTATAAGAAACTAAAGCTTAAAATTTGAATACCTTATCCTCTAGTGTTAATAAATTTCCAGTGCTGCTGCGATCGGCTATCGTTTTCGCTCCACTTGTTTTGCTAGTACTAGCTTGGCTAAGCTCTTTTGTCCAAACGGATAACTTTATCTTTAGTGTTGACCAAGTATATCTTTTTTCTTTCTTAGAAACAAAATGGCTCTACAGCTATTTACACATCTTTACTTTTGTTCCTGTTTTCTGCCTCAGCTTTGATCGTCGAGTCGCTTTTTATAAAAATTGGAAAAGCTTATTTCCTGCGATTACTATTGTTGCGGTGTTCTTCATTATTTGGGACGTACTTTTCACGCGGATGGGAGTATGGGGCTTTAACCCTGATTATATCAGTGGAATTTCTTTTTTCCATTTACCTTTTGAAGAGATATTATTTTTCTTTACGGTTCCTTTTGCTTGTACCTTTATTTATGAATGTTTAAATTATTACTTTCCCAAAGACTACCTCGCTTCTATGGAAGCCTACCTAACTCCCGTTCTAATTTTGATTTTCCTTAGTATCGGTACGATTTACTATACGAACCTTTATACCACTACCACCTTTTTATTATCAGGTTTCGTACTGCTGGCTCATTACCTCTACGGCGAAGCCACTTTTAGAAAACGATTCTATTTAGCCTACTTAGTTAGCTGGATACCTTTTATGTTGGTAAATGGTGCGCTAACTGGATCTTACACCAATGCTCCGGTCGTAGTATATAATCCTGCCGAGTATTTAGGCGTGCGCTTAACTTCTGTACCATTGGATGATTCTATCTATTCTTTTGCTATGCTTTTTACCGTAATCTGGTTATACGAGAGATTCAAGTCGGCTAAGAAGTAGTTTTAGCTCAAGCTAGAATTCATTCAAAACAATTCTACTAACCAACTTCCTCCTACATTAATATCTTATTCCCCTTATCGTTCTGCTTTTTTCATTGCTGAATAACAGCAATTGTTCGAAAAGAACTTGTAAAAAGGATTGTCTTTTTCTCCGTAATCAGCGATTTTTTAAGTTTATCACACTATTGCGAAGGAAAAATATCAAGTTTCTTGGATGAAAAAATCAATTTGCAAACACTTTTGACCCTTCTAGGGAAGAAAAAGGGACTGAATCTCGTCGCTGAGTACTCTTCAACGGAAAGAAATATGCTCTTTTTACTATAAAATCAGGGAAGGAGGAGGAAAGTGAGCCCATTCAAATTTATTTTCAAACTTACTTTTTACTTAAACTAAGACTTTAAGTCCCCCTAAAAATGAGGATAAAATAAATAATTAAAAAAACTTCAAATTTTTTTTAGTCTAATATAATTTTTTTGTAGAATATAATGCATTACTAAGTAAATGTTTGTGAAATAAGATTTCGGATATCCGTTTTTCAGATGGAAAAAATTCGGTGATAAGACATTTATTTTCTTTTATTCGATATTTACTCTTGTTTGTAAGGATAATTTTATGTAGATTTGCATTCGCTTTTGAAGAAAGGCATACAGCACTTTAAATAGTGACAAAAATACTGGCTGAAAATTCTTCTAGTAGTAGAAGAAAACTAAGCTGAAAAGTTCATTGACAGTGAGAAGCAAATTACTAATTTTAAGAAGAGAAGAAGTAATTAGCACGCGTAACTATGATGATTTATAATACTTCGGTATTATAAGATTGTCAGTAAGATTTTTCGAAATCATTGAGACTATTACGAGAGTAATGGTACACAACTCAAAGCTACCTGAAATTCGAAGTAAGTTAAAATAATGGTTTACTATTATGGAGATTTGCTTTACAATTTGAAACAGGTCAAACTAAAGTTTGTAGAAGTCAAAGAAACGGTTTAGTCTACGGACTAAGCAAAAGAACTTTTACTATGGAGAGTTTGATCCTGGCTCAGGATGAACGCTAGCGGGAGGCTTAATACATGC
>CALFBG010000187.1 GCA_937951685.1 uncultured Saprospiraceae bacterium
CTTACGTATCCACTAAGCGTTCCGTTGTTTACCTAAAAAAATATACATATACTACTCATGAACATGGAAATTATTTTAACGGGAACTTTCGGTGTTGGAAAATCCTCGATCTTTAATCGATTCATTCACCGAGAATTTACAGACAATTATTACGGTACAATAGGGGTAAGAGTAAACATGCGAACCGTTGAAGTAGGGGAGGACGCCATTGAACTTATTTTGTGGGACGTCGCGGGGGAAGTTAAGCAAGAAAAAGTCCCACTCAATTACTTCGAATCTAAAACAGTTATTATCTATACCGTCGATTTAAGTCGTGGTTTTACACTCAAAAATGTACCAGAAGATTTAGCATTTTTACGTAAGCATAGTACAAAAAGCCGTTTGATTGTTGTTGGGAATAAAAAAGATTTGTTAACCGAAAAGGAAATTGAAGAATTTAGTAGTAAAGAGGCGTCTGTGCAATTTGATTGGTTGGTGAGCGCAAAAACGGGAGAGAACATCGAAGAATTATTCTCTTCCATTGCAAAAGATCAATTAGAAGGAAAAAGAAGAAGATAAAGCGTTGCGAGTGTATTGACCTGTCCTTAAAATCACTTAGCAGTATTAAAATAAAGAAACCTACGATAAATTATTCCGTTGGAAAATCAGAAGAAAGCATACAATATTTTAGTCACGGATAGTCATCCCGTTGTGATTCAAGGCTTAGTCTCTTTCTTTAATGAAATAGACAACTTTCACGTGCGAGGGGTTGCTCACGACGGAAAAGACTTACGCTTGCTGCTTGAAAGTACTAAGGCAAATACGCTTTTTATGGACTTGAAGCTTACCAAAACGAATATCTATCGACTAATTAAAGACATCATCGTCATCTATCCTAACGTCAAAATTATTGCCTTTACTAATTATACGATGCCGAAACTGATACAGGAAATTATGGAATTTGGCGTACATGCTTATTTATCTAAAAACGCTACGCTTCCCGAGATTTTAAAATCAGTTGAACGTGTTCATAACGGTGAATACTTCATTAGCTCCTCGGTCTATCAAAAAGATGAGAAAGCTAAAATTGAGGACAATGATTTCTCGCTCACACCAGAAGAAAGTTTTACTAAATTTGCCAATTTAACGGAAAGAGAGTTAGATGTCATTACCTTATTAAGCAGAGGAATGACCAACCAAGATATTGCAGATCAACTATTTCTTAGTAAATATACGGTAGAAACACATCGCAAAAACATTATGAAGAAATTTAACCTGAAAACGGTTGGACAGTTGATTTATTTCGCTACGCAACGGGGTATTATTTAATCACTAAGCTAATTCCTCTTGGGAATTAAAAACTACGGAAACGCTAGTTCCCTGACCAAGCTCACTGACGATCTCAATCGTCCCCCTATCTTCTTTTGCCAATGTATTTTTTAATAAGCTTAGCCCAATTCCAGCACTTGGACGATCGGCATTAATGCGCTTGAACGGGGCGAAGACAAGATGTCCATGTTTCGCCAAATCCATACCAATACCGTTATCTTCAATCGTCAACACTACCGTATTGTCTCGTAAAGTACTACTAACTTTAATGCTCAACGTTCGTTGCTCACTTTTGAATTTTATCGCATTACTTAATAGGTTATAAAAAATACTTTGTAGTAAATTTTCGTTAAAACGTACTTGAGGCGCTTTACTAAAATCGGTTTCAATCTCAATGGGTTGGTCGACTAGACTGTCTTTTAGCGTTTGATAACTCGCCTGGAAAGTTGTGGCAAAGGATAAAGCTTTTGGCTTCGCTTCCGGAAGAAAATGAAGGTCAACAAAACTAGAAAATCCACTACTGGTAGTCTGAAGTTTTCTCAAACAATTGTCAATTAATTCTGCGGCTTTGGCTTTCTTTGTTGGATCAGTAGTCTTTTTATAAAAGTTAATAATTTCTTGTAATTGTGTAATCGGAGATTTCAAATCGTGCCGTAATCCTCGTAGAAAATTTCCGAGATATCCTCCGCGATTGGTCATCGCTCGATCTGTCATGATAACTTCTTGAGTCCGTAATAACATTTCGTTTTCGATGTTTTTGCGGTGTCTAGCCAGCTGCAAATTGATTTTGGTTGCTTTAGTAATATCAAAAAACTGGACTAGAAATAAAGATTTTGGAGTGATATTAATTGCATTAATTAAAACTTTGAACCATTGGTCTGATGCTTCTAAATGAAAGATCCCTTCAAAACCAGCATTCGTTGTAGTCATTTTGTCAAGGAAAGAAGCGGATAATTGCTCAAAGTGAGGCTGAATAAAGTTCAGAAAATTTTGCTCTTTTATAAAATCAATTTGTAATTTTGTAATATTCCCTAGCAATACATTTCCAAATTGATCAATAAAGAGCTTTCCTTCTCCCGCAAAACTAGTTTTTACTAGTGCTTCTAAGATAGGATAAATACTTTGCAAAGAAGGACGATTTTCCATTTGAGTTGATCTATTGATGTTTAAATTACTAGTAAAAGTAGTATCTTTCTAATAGAAAACAAATTTGGCTAATTAACTACACCACTAATCGCTGCACGTTCCATGGGTACAAAGAAGAAAATTAATAAATCATCTATTCAAACAAAAATGAGTAAACCATTAACCAGCAAAGCTCCTTTCTATATTGTAGGCGTAGGAGCATCGGCAGGTGGTTTGGAAGCTTTGGAGAAATTCTTTGACAGTTGTCCCGCCGATACAGGAGCTGCTTTCGTTGTCGTTCAGCATTTATCTCCCGACTATAAAAGCTTAATGACAGAATTATTATCTCGTCATACTAAAATGGTGGTTGAGGAAGCTAAACATGACGAAGTAGTTCAACCAGATCATATTTATCTCATTCCAAGGAATAAAAACTTAACCGTTGAATCGGGTACACTTAAGCTCTATGAGCGACCAGCTAAAAATCATATTAATTTTTCTATTGATATTTTTTTCCATTCTTTGGCCGCAGCGCAAAAAGAAATGGCTATCGGAATTATCCTTTCTGGAACGGGGTCAGATGGAACTCGTGGGGGAAAATCTATAAAAGAAGTTGGAGGTACCGTTTTTGTGCAAAAGCCTGAAAGTGGTCGGTTCGATGGAATGACACGCAGTGCGATTAACCACGGTTTAGCAGATTATATTTTGACTCCAGAGGAGATGCCTACAGAGTTGGTTCAATTTATCAGTCATCCAGTGTTTACTCAAACGATGATGACGGGATTGGAATTGGGGAAGGATATTGAAGCGATGGATCGCATTTTAAAAATTATTAAAAATCATACCGGCTACGATTTTTTTTCTTATAAAAAACCAACTTTGCTCCGGCGGACTGCAAAGCGGATGAATATCACTAAATGTGAAACGATTGAAGATTATATCGATCATCTGTATCAGACTACCGAAGAAAAATTTACACTCGTAGAAGAGTTTTTGATTGGTGTAACTAAGTTTTTTCGAGATACTGAAGCGTATCACATTCTTGAAGAACAAGTTATACCAGATATCGTTGATGCCAAAAAAGCAAGAAAACAAGCGATTAAAATCTGGGTGGTTGCTTGCTCTACCGGAGAAGAAGCGTATTCTCTAGCAATCCTTTTTGAGGAATATTTAGAACGAAAAAAACTCGATGTTCCCTATAAGATTTTTGCGACTGACATTGATGGTAAATCCATTGATATCGCTGCTCGTGGAATCTATCCCGCTAATATCTCTTTGGATATTTCTTCGACGAAATTGAGCAAGTATTTCATTAAAATTGAAGATAAATTTCAAATTCATCCAAGGATTAGAAAGAATATTATTTTTTCTAAACATGATATTTTACAACATCCTCCCTTCAATAAAATGGATTTGGTTAGTTGTCGGAATATGCTAATCTATATTGATAATCCGGCTCAAGTAAAAATACTAGCTAGTTTGCATTATTCCCTCAATATGAATGGTTATCTATTCATGGGAAGTTCAGAAAGTATTGGTTTATTAAATAAGAATTTTTCGGAAGTTAGTAACAAGTGGAAAATTTATCGAAATATTCATCCGACTAAGATGGTGAATATGTCAACGAATAGTACTTGGCAAGTAGAGCGGAGTTCAGGCGTAATTGGCGCGCGGAATCGCCAAAGTCAATCTTTTGGAGATAAGGTAAATAAGTTAATTACCGCTACTTTGATGGAAGAGTACGATGCGGTTAGTGTTTGTATCGACAAAAATTTTGAGATTATTCAAGCGTCTGGAAAATTTAGTCAATACATCAACATCCCCGAGGAAGGCTTTAGCAATAACTTGCAAAAGCTATTGCCCGATGAGTTAAATTTACCGATTAATTCTGGCATTAGACGCCTACAAAAAGCAAAGGATGAGCCAATTGTTAAAAATATAAAATTAATCGTAGATGATAAGGTGAAACATCTTCGGATTATCATGCAGGGGGTGAATATCGTACTCTCCGAACCAGTTAGTTTTTTGATTACAATCTTAGAAAAAGTAGAACGCTCCCTCACGCCAGAGGAAGAAGTACAAAGCTCGGACTTGGAGACTTTTCCGCGTGCTGGCCTATTAGAAGAGATTGGTGAATTAAAAGAAGCACTACACGAAACGCGAGAAAATCTACAGGCAACCATCGAAGAATTAGAAACTTCTAACGAAGAAATGCAAGCGACCAACGAAGAGTTGCTGGCTTCTAACGAAGAGTTGCAAAGTACGAACGAAGAGCTGCAGTCGCTTAACGAAGAACTGCATACGGTCAACGCTGAGTTGCAAGAAAAAAACCTACAGTTACTTGAGTTGAACGCCGATATCGAAAACCTAATGGTTAATATTAATATTGGAACAATCTTTTTAGATAAAGATTTAGCGGTTCGGAAATTTACGCCAGATGTTAAAGAACATTTTCAGTTAAGAGAAGATGATATTGGAAGACCAATTTCCCATTTCTCTGGTAACGTTGGTGATCATGATTTGGTATTGGAATCTCAAAAAGTTTTACAAACGCTAAAACCATTTAAAGCAGAGTTTCAGAATACAAATGGTCTTTGGTTCATGGTACAAATTTTCCCGTATCGTACCCAAAACGATATGATTAGAGGAGTCGTCATCAACTTCATCAATATCGATGAATTGAAAAAAGCATCAAATGAAAAAGAACAACTCAATAATTATATTTCTTATTTAGCAGATTCTTCTCCCATCATTATTTACGTTTACGATTTGCAAAAACAAATTAACGTCTTTTCCACAAATTCTATTTTTGAAATTGCAGGATACGCTCCAGCTCATATCAAAGAAATGGGGGCAACAGTGTTAGAGCAAATAGTACATCCTGAAGACTTTCCCAATCTATTAGATCACCAAGAAGCATTAAAAAACCTAGAAGACGGAGAATTAGCCTATTTAGAGTATAGAATAATACATAGAACTACGAAAGAGGCCATCTGGATTCTATCCGCAGATAAAGTTAATGAAAGAGATGAAGATGGAAATGTCGTAACAGTCTTGGGCGTAGCACAGAATATTTCTGAAGTTAAAGTCATGAAAAACCAATTGAACGAAAGTGAAGAACGGGCAAGACTGGCGATTGCAGGAACGGGGGCTGGACTTTGGGAATGGACGGGCTTAGATCAAGATGAAGCTTGGTGGTCGGAAGAATTTTATCAGTTGCTAGGCTTCACACCACAAAACAGAAAAGCTTCTCGAAGTGGAATGCTCGCACTAATTCACCCGGATCATATCAAGAACTTTGAGCGTGACCTGAAAAAACATCTTCAGGATAAAAAGTCTTTTGAAATGGAGTTACTCCTCAAAACTAAACACGAGGAATATCGTTGGTTTAAAATTAATCTGCAAGCACAATGGGATAAAAAGGGGAATACCAAAAAGGTTGTCGGAACATTGCTAGACATTAATGATCAACATAACTTGCGGGCAGTGATCAAAGAAAAACAAGAGAAGCAAGAAACGATTTATCGACATGCTCCGGTGGGCATTATGCTTTTCAATTTGAAGGCGGAGTTCCTAGAAGTCTCCAAGGGATTTACTAGAATATTAGGCTACACGGAAGCAGAAATTATTGGGAAAAATGTAATTGATATTACACATAAAGAGGACATTGCATTAAGCTTACAGCATCACGAAGAATTAAGAAAAGGAATTACAACTGTGATCCAAATTGATAAACGCTTTATCGCTAAAGATAAAAGCGTGGTGTGGGGACAAATAAGAGTAAAACCAGTACGGAAATCTTCTGGTGAAATTTATTTGGTTGGTATCCTTAGTGATATGAATGAAGAGAAAAAGGCAGAAAATAAAATGAAACGACTCAACGAAGAGTTGGAACGATTTGCCTACCTCGCATCGCACGATTTGAAAGAACCACTTAGAACAATCACTAGCTTAACAGAACGACTTACCGAAAAATACGGAGACGATTTGGAGGAAGGTGCACTTCGATATATTCAATTTATTGAAAATGCTTCTAGTAGAATGGAAACACTCACGAGTGAATTACTAACTTATTCGCAACTCGGTCATAACGTAAAAAATCACGAGGAAATCAATCTAAATGAGTTGATTAATCAAATAGAAACTAACCTGCATACGAGTATTAAGGAGAATCAGGTTGTTTTGACTGTAGACGAACTACCAGTAATTCTTGGCGATCCAATTCAGATAGAATTACTACTCCAAAACCTTATTAGCAATAGTATTAAATATCGTAAAAAAGTAACGCCTCAAATTAAAATCTCTTACAAGGATAAAGGCGATATGTGGGAGTTTGCGATTAAGGATAATGGAATTGGAATTGATAAAGAATATCACGAAAAGATATTCGAAGTGTTTAAGCGCTTACACAATAAAAATGAATATGAAGGAACGGGAATTGGACTCTCCAATTGCAAACGAATTGTGAGTAATCATCAAGGAGAAATATGGGTTAGATCAACACCGAGACGAGGCGCAACATTCTTCTTTTCAATTCCTAAGGAAATAAAAAAAACTAATATCTAATGGAAAAAATAGGCTGTATTCTTTTAGTAGATGATGACCCTACGACTAATTTTTTAAACGAAGAACTTATCGCAGAATCAGAAGTCGCAGTGCAAACGCACGTCGTTTGGAATGGGCAAGAAGCACTTGATTATATCAACCTCGAAGGAAAGTATAAAAATAAGCGTCGCGAAAAGTACGCGCTACCCAATCTGATTTTTTTGGATATCAACATGCCATTAATGGATGGGTTCGAGTTTTTAGAAGAGTATAATAAATTACCAAAAGCCATGAAAGCGGAAGTAGTCGTTATCTTCTTAACGACTTCTGATGCTCAAAAAGATAGATTACAATCTAATATTCATGATTTAGTGTATGACTTTTTGGAAAAACCACTGAGAAGGAATGTTTTGCTAAAAATTAAAGAGCAATACTTTAGTACGCACATGAATGAAAAGTAGCAACTTTCCGCCTAGGGCAGCAAAACATCCAACTGTCGCTGAAATTCAGCAAAGCTCCCCAAATTATTATGACCTCCATTTTCGATAGTCGTCAAAATATCATCTTGGGCGGCCAGTTGAGCAAGTTGTACTGCTTGTGTGTAGGGAATGAGTTCGTCTTTTGTGCCGTGAAAAATATGTATCGGACATTTTACCTTAGGAAGATTTAAATCGGAACGCAAGTGAAAAAGCATCAAGGATTGGAGCGGTAAAAAATTCAGCTGCAATTTTGCCATTTCCAATAAATTAAAATAAGGCGTTTCTAAAATCAATAGTTTAGGATTCCGTTTACTCGCTAAGGTACTCGCAATGCCCGTTCCCAAGGATCGCCCGTATACAATAATTGGCAAGCTTGGATATTGTTTCTGCAAATGATCGTAGAGATAAATCGCATCTTCGTGCAAATTTGCTTCACTCAAAATCCCCTTGCTTTTCCCATAAGTAGGATAATCAGGAATTAAAACAGCATATCCTCTACGGGTGAAATCAGCCGCAGCGTAGCCCCATTTTTCTAACCCACCCGCGTTACCATGAAAATACAAAACGATCGCCTTCGGTTGTGGCGCCGCAAACCATAAGGCATGCAATTGATTGCCCGTTGTGGACTCAAAACGCTGCTCTTCCGCGTGTTCAAACTCCTTAAAAGGATAGTCGTCGGGTAGTTGGGTAGGGTAGAAGATGAACTTCTTTTGCAATAAAAATAGGATACTACAGAGCAGTATATACAAGAAGCCTAAAGTCGCAATTAGTTTAAGGATCATCGAGTTAGGGTAAAATTAAGTCGCACGAATGCAGTTTTAAAGCAACTTCAAGCTGTAAAAACAGTTTAAATCGGCAAAAAATTGAACTTTTGTCGGAAATTAAGTAATTTGAAGTAACCTAAAAGTAACATTTCGAACTAAAAAAACTGCATTTTTACTTTGGTAATCCATTCCTTGTTGCTAAAACTTAAATTAAGTAATGAGAAAATAGCCTTTATCCTAAATTCCTTAGCCATCCTAATTTTTTTAGCATAAAGTCTAATCGCACCGCAAAACCATGCGCTCAACGCTAAATCGCAGCGCAAACAAGGGATTACCTACAATAAGATGTTAGCATAAAGATCGTAAAAAAAAAGACGCAGTCCTTATTGTCATTGCTAGAAGTCGTTTTCTAATGTCCTAGCTTTTGCGTACTTTTAAATTAGAAATTATTTACACGTAAAATATACCGCCTAAAGGGTATTTTGCAACGCTAAATTTCCATTGATGAAAAAATTACTTATCTTGTTACTCCTAAGTGCATCTATTTATGCGCATGCACAATCTAATACAACCACTCCCTTAGATATTGATCAACGATTATTAGCGCTTTACGACGAAGCCTACCTAGATCGTTTGAAAAAGACAAATCCCTTTATGATTCAACGCTTGAATTACTACTTGGATAATGCTTATTACATTACCGATTATCCAAAAGCTAAAGCTGCAAGTTATCCCTCCGTCGCAATTGCTGATTTGGAGCATTTTAATATCTTGCTACTAGAAAAAGAACAAGACTTAAAACGCAATTGGGATAAAATTACCGTTTATCAAATCAAGGGAACCAATAAAGTACTAGTTTACTACTCGGGAAAAGATTTTGTTAAACGTTTGAATGAACATTACAACAGAGTGCACTAAGGTGTTCTTACTAACTTACTTGTCTAAGCCGCCAATTCTTTAATCTTCCTCCTCTAATTAGTCATTAAGCTCGTTTATGATGAAAAAACTTACACTTTTAACGATCTGTTTCTCTTGTTTACTCTGTTCCGCTTTTGGACAAAATTACTCGATGAACGGATCACCCATTACCGATTGTGATGGATTTTTCTTTGATAGTGGCTCCGGAAATAGTAATTATAGTCCTAACGAAAGCTTGACAACGCTGATTTGTTCTGATATGACCTCGGGTACACACGTCAGCTTAACCTTTGCACCGCTAGATATTGGGGGTGGGGATTTTCTATGTTTTTATGATGGTACCGATGATACCGCTCCACAGTTGGCTTGCAACGCGGACTTTCCTCCCGGACAGCCTCTGGTAATTCAAGCTACTGCGGCTAATCCTTCGGGCTGTATTTATGTAACATTCAGCTCAGATGCTTCTGGTGAAGGTGCTGGATGGAGTGCAGATATCAATTGCGTACCTTCTTGTCAAACGATTTTGGTGGAATTAGCTGCTTCTACACCTGCGGTTTCTCCCGTAGATACGGGATGGATTGACATTTGTCCAGGAGATCGAGTTGACTTTACAGGAATGGGAATTTATCCTCAAGATGGGATCGTTTACAATCACTCTGATGCCAATTCTATTTTTGAATGGGATTTCGGAGATGGTGCGGTTGCGGTCGGACCAATTACTTCACACATCTACGAAAACCCAGGGGGCTATATCGTGCAATTAACGATTACTGATCCATTTGGCTGTAAAAATATTAATTTTCTAAATCAAAGAATCCGCGTTTCTACTTATCCTAATTTTAATCTTACGGGGGAAGTACCAACCGAAATCTGTGCTGGCGACACCCTCAGCCTCGGAGCTGCCGTCAACCTAATTGATTCTACACAAACCCTTTCCATAAACTCTAACCAAGGTTCTTTTCCAGTAGGAGGTATTCGCTCGGATTCACTTGCACTTCCTGACGGAGATGGCACGAGTTATAGTACAACGATCGCATTTAACAGTTTTTCCCCAGGACAAGTATTGACCAATATTAGTGATTTAGAAAGTATTTGTGTCAATATGGAACACTCCTGGATGCGAGATTTAGAAATTACGTTGACTTGTCCAGACGGTACGAGTATCGTACTGCATGATCATCCTGGTCAGACGGGGGGGCAAGTATTCCTCGGAGAACCAATCGACAATGATGGAATTAATCCTATTCCAGGGCAAGGATATGACTATTGTTGGACGCCAGATGCTACCAATGGTACTTGGATAGAATATTCGAATGCAAATAATCCAGGAACTTTACCCGAAGGAGATTATAATACGGTTGACCCTATTTCAGATTTGCTTGGTTGTCCCCTTAACGGAGAATGGACGATTACGGTAGAAGATCTTTGGGCTATTGATAATGGCTTCATTTTTTCTTGGAGTATCAACTTTAGAGACGAACTTTTTCCTGAATTGGAAACCTTTACACCTGAAATTATCGATTTTGGTTGGTTAGATGATGAATCTATTGTTGTAAATTCAAGTAGTGAAATTTTAGCTGTTCCCGAAAATGCAGGAGTCGCTAGTTATACTTTTTTTGTAGCCGATAATTTTGGTTGTCGATACGATACGACCGTAGTCATTGATGTGTTGCCAGCTTCTCACCCCAATTGTTTTACTTGCGACGGGGTAATGAATGAATTATTGGATACGACAATCTGTACCTCAGAATCAGTTTTCCTTAATGCAGATGTCATTGGTGGTTTATATAATCGTCAAATTACTTTCGAAGCTAGACCGGATTATCCTTTCGGCTTTGCCAATCATCCACCATCGAACCCTTATGTTTCAGTGATTGATGTGAATAGCATCCGACCGCTAGTGCTAACGGATGCCGCGGCTTTAATTTGTGGCGTTTGTGTCGATTTAGAAACTAATTTTAATGATGATATTAGTCTGTTTTTAGAATCCCCTTCCGGACAAATCCTTGAACTATCTACTTCCAATGGTGGTAGTGGTGATAATTATAATAATACTTGTTTTTCTCCCTCTGCTACGGTTCCAATTACTTCAGGCTTTTCTCCTTTTACAGGAACTTTCCTGCCCGAAGGCGATTGGAGTGATCTAGATGGAAGTACCGCCAACGGAGAGTGGAAACTACGTGTTTCTGACGCCTTCGGTCTTACGGATGTCGGTCTTCTAAAGTCTTGGTCGATTTGTTTTAATTTTGAAAATGATATTGATTATACTTGGACACCTACCAACGGATTATCTTGCGTTGATTGTTCTGATCCACTCGCGAGTCCTACTACGGATACAGAATATATTGTAGTGGCGCTTGATGATTTGAATTGTGAAATTAGAGATACCGTAAGAGTTGATGTGGTTAGCGCCTTTGCAGCACCCGTTTTTAATGCTTGTGTTTCTCAAGTCGGTGGTACTATCTCCGTAGACTGGAACTCCGTCATGGGCGCTACCGATTACGAAATACAAATTGACGGTGGCGGTTGGATCACACCAACGGGAGCCAATGCTCATCTGATTAACGGTTTAATTAACAACCAAAATGTAACGATAGAACTAAGAGTAAATGATGGCAATTCGAATTGTCCGGCTAATATTGCTACTACTAATTGTACTTACTTTGCTTGCGATCTCGTAGTCGATACCGTTTCGACCACCGCACCAAGTTGTTGGTACGCTGACGATGGTCAAGTAATCATGACGAGCATGGGCGGTACTGCACCCATTAATTATTCGGTAGATGGTAGCCCTTTTACTTTTAATGGTTTAATCACTTCGCTCTCTGCGGGAGAACATTTAATTATTGCACAGGATGGTGTAGGTTGTTTAGATTCTGTCATGGTGGATTTAGTAGCTCCAGATTCAATCGAAGTATCCATTGTTGTTGATTCAGTGAGTTGTGCCGGAGCCGATGATGGAATGGCAACGGCAAGCTCAATCGGAGGAAGTGGAATGGTTAGCTATTTTTGGAATACAATTCCTGCCACGTTCAACGCTACGGCGACGGACTTGGGACCACAAAATTATACCGTAACGGCAACCGACGAAATGGGTTGTTCGATTACACAAGAAATTGAAGTTTTTGCCCCCGCGCCTTTATTTACCATGGTGAGTGCAGACTCTGTCAGCTGTAACGGCGGTGCGGATGGAACAGCAACGGCAATGCCCGGTGGTGGAACCTTACCGTATACGTATTTATGGAGTGATCCTGCTGGACAAACGACGGTTACCGCGACGGACTTAATGGCGCAAGTATACGTTGTAACCGTTACGGATGCCAATGCTTGTTCTACTGTTTTTCCGGTGCAAGTCGGACAACCACCAGCAATCGTGTTAGCAACGGATCAACAAGATGCAAACTGTTTAGGAGCGGCAGATGGAACAGCTACGGTAATTCCTAGCGGTGGTCTTGGCCCTTATACTTACCTCTGGGATGATGCTGCAAATCAAACGACGGCAATCGCCACCGGTCTGACGGCTAATACTTATAGTGTTACGGTTACGGATAGTAAATTATGTTTTTTATCAACTACCGTTACGGTAGGAGAACCAACGGGAATGTCCTTTACGGGATCAACCACGCCAACTTCTTGTGCCGATGCACTTGATGGAACGGCAAGTATTATCGTCATGGGAGGAAGTATGCCCTACAATTATTTGTGGGATGATCCAATGGCGCAAACGAATAGTACGGCAACTGGTTTAGCAAGTGGTTCCGTGAGTGTAACCATTACGGATGATGGCGGTTGTACTAGAGATACGAGTTTTATAATTAATAGTCCTACCCCAATTACCCTAGTGATGGATAGCACTGCGGCGCTTTGTTTCAATACCGCCGATGGCTTTGCTTCCGTAGCCGCAAGTGGTGGAAATAGCAATTATACTTATTTATGGAATGATCCTGCTGCGCAAACGACTTCTACGGCAAGTGGATTACTACCGGGCGAGTACTGTGTGACCGTAACGGATATTACAGGTTGTACCGCTACGGATTGTGTTACCGTTAATGCACCAACGGCACTCGTCATTGATGCGACTACTCAAACCCCCGTTTCTTGTAATGGCGGAGCAGATGGTACCGCACAAGTTACCGTCTCGGGTGGCAACGGAGGATTCACTTATTTGTGGAACGATCCGCTCGCTCAATTTTCAAATCCTGCAATCAATCTAACGGCTGGTATCTACGAAGTTACAGTATCGGATCAAAACTCTTGTGCCATCGTTGCGCAAATTGAAGTTTTAGAACCAACGCCATTAACGACTGCGTCTGCGTTTACGAACGTGACTTGTTTTGGAGGAAATGATGGTACCGCGGTAGTTACTCCAGTAGGGGGGAATGCACCTTACAGTTACACATGGAGTAATACAACGAATGATTCGCTGGCGATTAATTTAGCACAAGGAAATTATACCGTTACCATTACGGATGCTACATCTTGTTCTATTGAGGCAAGTTTTACGATCGATCAACCTGCCACGGCGGTTACCGCAGTGGCTAGTCAAACTTTTGTCGGTTGCAATGCTGCACTGCAAGGAGAAGCAACGGTTGTTGGTGCTGGTGGAACAGGAATGAACTATACTTACTTATGGAGTGATACGCAAACTAACGCTACGGCAATCGGCTTGGATGTTGGAGATTATACGGTGACGGTGAGCGATGCAAATAATTGTACCGCGACGACCCAAGTTTCCATTACCGAAGAAGCACCAATTGTGATCGAAACGGCAGTTGTCCCGCCAAGTTGTTTCGGAGATGCAGACGGACAAATAGGAATCACCGATATCATGGGTGGTGTAGGCGCTGGCGATGTGGATAATTATACTTATCAATGGAATACTGTTCCTGCTCAATCTACTCCTTATGTAGATGGCTTGGCAGGAGGTACAACGTATACTGTTACCGTTACCGATGCAAAAGGCTGTTCGGTCATTGCAGATCGGTTTTTAGCTGCTCCCACAAAAATTCAACTTACGAGTGCTGCACAAGACGTGAGTTGCTTCGGTCTTTCTGATGGAGAAGCGGCCATCGTTGATGCACAAGGTTCACATAATGTTTATACTTATCAATGGGATAATAATGCGGGTAATCAAATACTCGCTACCGCAACGGGTTTAACTGCGGGGACTTATTCCGTTACGGTTACAGATAGTACGATGTGCAGTGTTGATACGTTGATTACGATCAGCGAACCAACCTTACTAGGTTTAACCTTCGATACTAGAGATAACCTTTGTACGGGAGACACCATTGGAACGATTACGGTCGAAGGTACGGGCGGAACCCCAATTTACGATTACCGCTGGTCTACGGGAGATAGTATTCCTAATCTTACCAGCTTACTGACGGGCACTTATGAAGTGACGGTTACCGATGCAAATAATTGTACGACAACGGAAATCATCTCGGTCAATCAGCCAGATTCGCTCAATGCGTTTTATGGTATTCAAGATGTTACTTGTTTTGGTGATCGAGATGGAATGGTAGAAATTGATGTATTTGGAGGTACAGCACCTTTCCGGTATAGTATGGATGGGGAAAACTTCAATGGCGCGAGTACGATTGTAGGCTTAACGGCAGGCGCGTATACTATTTTTGTAAAAGACAATAATGGTTGTATCTTCGAAGCACCTGCGATCGTCAATAATCCACCTGAATTTACCATTGATGCTGGCGACGATGTAGAAATTGGTCTTGGAGATCAGGTACAACTAGCAGCGACCTACAGCAATAATTTTGGAAACGTACTCTTTTCTTGGGAGTTGCCTTTTGATACGACCTTAACTTGTACCGATTGTTTAAACCCAATTAGTACTACTCTCAACACCGTTGATTACACGATCAATGCGATTGACGATAATGGTTGTACCGCTTCCGATCGGGTAAGAGTAAGAGTAATCAAAAAGCGAGGTGTTTTTGTACCAACGGGTTTTACGCCCAATAGTGATTTTGTCAATGATGTCTTATTGGTACACGGTAAAGACGGTATTTTGATTAAATCTTTTCAAGTGTATGATCGTTGGGGCGAGCAAATCTATCAAGGAGGTGACTTTTTCACTAATGATATCACTCAAGGTTGGGATGGTACTTTTAGAGGGGAGAAAATGCCACCGGGCGTTTACGTATGGTTTGTAGAAGCAGAATTTATTGACGGCGCCACCGAAACGGCAACGGGGAATACAACATTAATTCGATAATTGTTAATATCAAATGTTCTGAGACGAATCGTATTTTCTTCTATAATAGCACAACAAGGAAAACGATTTAGAAAATATTGACTTTTTGTGAGTCTTCAATTTACTTTTGTCAAAGAACTATATAAAAATAAGCATGATGAAATTTAAATCTTTACTCACCTTAGGCATTGCAATAATGGGCATTTTTTTGTGCAACGATCTTACGGCACAAGATCCTCGCTTTGCTCAATTCTACGCTGCGCCGCTCAACCTCAATCCCGCAATGACGGGGGTATTTGAAGGTCGGTTTAGAGTAACAGCCAATTATCGAGAACAATGGTCAAGTATTCTTAGTAATACGCCATTTAGAACCTATGGCGCTGGATTTGATATTCGCTACAAAATTGCTTCCGACGATTATTTCGCTTTTGGTTTTAATGCACTGCGAGATGAAGTAGGGGATTCTAGGTTTAGCCAAACCTTAGGTTACCTTAATTTAGCTTACCTGAAGCAAATCAGTGGTGGTGGCTATCGTTCCGCAGATCAATACTTGGTAGCAGGGGTACAAATTGGTGGTGGACAGAATAGCTTGGAGTGGAATAGACTCTGGTTTAGCGAACAATTTGATATTAGTACTGCGACGCCTAATCCTGACGGATTATCGAATAACGAAATTGGCCTAGATCCGAATAATAACGGCACCAATAATTACTTGGATTTCAACGCTGGTTTAATGTGGTATGCTTCATTTGATGATAATAAAAGTATCTACGTTGGTGCTGCTGCGAATCACTTAAATGCACCTAATATTGCTTTCTTTGAGGGGGCCAGCGAAGTATTAAACGTTCGTTGGGTTGGACACGCAGGGGGAGAATTACCCTTTACCGATGAGATGAGCATTATGCCTGCCATTGCAGTAATGGTACAAGGTCCTTCTACTTCAACTACTTTTGGGGCGAATATTAGATATTCAAACCACGATTGGTACGAAGTTGCTATTCGAGCAGGTTTGTGGGGACATTTGGTTAATAAGTTAGAATCAGGATCAAGCCTAGATGCACTAACTTTTGCCGTAATCTTAGAAATGGAACGGTGGAACTTAGGCGTTAGTTACGATATCAATACTTCTAATCTAACGCGTGCGACCAACGCAAGAGGTGCTTTCGAATTATCCCTTATCTATACGCAACCCGCTAAAACTAGAGTACGGGTAAATTGTCCTAATTTCTAGCACATAAAATTACGGTATTATCATTTTCCTTTAAGGAAACCAACATCCCGAACTTTCTACACAGAATGTTCGGGATGTGTTATTTATGCCCTAGCGCTTCGAAAAAAGCTGAAAGTAGAAAAGTACCAAATCAAATTGGCAAGCGGTATTAGATTCAAAACAGTGTCTTTGTATTTTTCCCAACAGAGTTTCTCCCCAAGCTTCGCTTTCTCCCAAAAACTAATCAATCAACTCCCCGTAGTCCGACATTTGTGACTGCCATGGCATGAAAATTGTCTTTTTCTATTTGCAGGCCTAAATTTTCCCCCTAATAGCTGCAAGCACTCCCCACAGATAGTACTTACCATTCAAAGTAAGTTTTAGACCACTTTATGATGAATAACGCCCAATACTACAACGGCAACAAGTTAATACTTGTGCTTTTCCTTTACTTAGCGCTGCCCATAATGGCTTTGGCAGGAGGAAGTATCACTGGTACGATGTATCATGATATTGATGGCAATGGTGTCAAAAACGGCATAGAAAGTGGAATTGCACCAAATATTACGGTCTTTTTATTAGATAGTAATGGGAGTCCGATTTTTGGACCTTCGGGGTTTATTTTAGCAACGACGGATGCAAATGGGGATTACCTTATGACGGATGTTCCCGTGGATACTTACCAGCTTTTAGTGGCGATTGAAGATACGAATGTTCCTGCGGGATATCTGCTCAGTACGCAAGAGTTGATTCTTGGAGTAGGGGTCGTCGAAGGGGAAGAAAATGGAGCTAATGATTTTGGTTACGACGCAGTAGGAGACATTACGGGCATTTTATACCTAGATCAAAATGCAAACAATACCAACGACGGTGAAACAAGGATGGGCGCTAATCTCACGGTAAGCCTTTTAGATTACCTTGGGAATCCTGTGCAAGATGATAGCTTTAATGACATTACGACGACGACGAATAATGTTGGTGCGTATCGCTTCGAAGAAGTATTAGTAGATACTGGCTACCAAGTAAAAGTCGATCCGATGGATGCTGAATTACCGGCTAGAACAGGTTTAGGGACGGCAAGTACAATTCGCTACCTGACCGTTACTCGTGGAAATACGAACAGTGATAACAACTTTGGCTACGACGAATATGTATCTTTATTTGGTACTTTATTTAAAGATGAAGATTTCAATAATTCGATGAATGGTGCCGATACCGGACTGGGGGCAGGACTAGTAATATCGCTTAATTACGACGATGGAAGTCCCGTGATGAACAGCGGAAATCCCGTGACGGCAATTTCTAATAGTTTTGGAAACTATAGCTTTATTGATGTAAATGCTAATCTCGATTATCAAATTGAAGTTGATCCGAACGATGTAAATATTCCTAATGGATACCAATTAGGTACGAGTAGTGTGATTAATAACGTATCGCCATCGCCCGGATTCAATATGGTTGGGTTAAATTTTGGCTACGATGCAGTACCACTTTCAATTGAGTTGGTGGATTTTATTGCTATGGAAGAAACTTGTCAGATTCGTTTAAATTGGACGACGTCGCAAGAATATAAAAATGAAGTTTTCGAAATAGAAAGGAGCAGAGACGGAATTGTTTTTGAAAAAATAGGGGAAGTAGCTGGCTCAGGAACAACCAATGATTATCGCCATTATTCTTTTATTGATGATCAAGCCTTTTCAAATAATTATTATCGGTTACAGCAAAAAGACTTTGGGGGAACCTTTAGTTTTTCGGAGGTGATTACAATTTCTTTTTTGTGCATAGAAGAGGATTTAAAAATTGGAATTGCAAATCTTTACCCGAATCCGGTTTGGGATGATGACTTAACCGTCAAACTGATTGCCAAAGATCCTATCACTACGGAATTAATGATTACAGATCTCTACGGAAAAATTTACCGTAAGGAAAGCATTCAACTTACCACCGGAACGAATACCATTGTGCAAACGATTTCTGCATTACCAGCGGGCATCTATTTTATCCAAGTAGAAAATACTTCCAAAAAATTTGTTCGCCTCAGAAATTAAAAAACTTCCAGCAATCGCTAAATCACTGGAAGTAAAAGTAGGTATGCATTAATTTATAAAGCTACTCGTGAATTTCCCAAATGGTCTCATTCATCACAAAACGTACATTTTTACCTAAAGAAAGAAAAGCAATACTTTGCGGTTCATCTTCCATTAGTTTAAAATAAGCATCAGAATTAAATTGAATTTTTACATTTTTCAAGTTTCTATTCTTATCCAATTGTAAGTTGGCATCTACCCATTGATTATTTTGATTGTACATCGCTCTACCTTGGACGTTACTAATGCCTGAGGCTAGATTTTGTAGTTGTCCATTTTGATCCTTGTAAGCCAGTTTTGAATTTGTTGTTCGAGTACTGCTGATGGTCCTAGAGTCGTTCATTGCTTGTACTTCTGCACTCGCTTCTACGCTGGCTTTGCCACTTTCTTTTTTGATACTTTCTTCGTAAACCATTTCCATGTCTTCTAGCGGTTGTGCCTGACTTTGGGTGCGAACACGATTGGAAAGCAAGGCATCTTCTTGTCGAATTTGATTCGCACTAAGTAGTTGTCCTTCATCTTCAATGATCAAATAACTAGTGTAAGGTGTAATGATACCGTGCTGTTTAGCAATTTTAACCAAACTCTCAATCAACTCTTTATTTTGTCCATTTAAACGAATTTGATCCAGCAAAAAACCGACCGAGCGCGTCGCCCACAACGAAGGAATGAAGTCGAAGCTTTCGGATTTTTTTTCAAAAAACACCTCGTAATCGAGTGATTCTTTTTTGCCATTGACTTCTCCCGAGATGGTGATTTTTCCTTTTCCGTCCCCGCTGTAGCGACCCAGTAAAGTTAAGGTTGAGCCTTTGAATAAATCTTGGTAATGTTTTGGATATACTTCGGTGGTTGAAATATTACCACTAAATTTAATATCAATATTGGTTAAAATAGGAGCGGAAACTTTTGTATAAAAGTCGGATAATTTCACCTCAATGTCCTCGTTCGGCAAAACGTAAGTTCGGTATGCTTCGGTCATGTCGGTCAACTTATCAAGCAAATGCGTATTGAGTTCAGTACCAATTCCAAAAGTGAAAATTCGAGTTTGATTGGTATTGCCTTGTTTAACTTTTTTGAGTAAATTATCCGTATTCGTTTCGCCGATAGTCGGTTTGCCATCCGTTAAGAATACGACGAAATGCGGTCGATTTTTTTCTGTCTGATGTGCTAAAGCGACAGCCAAGGCTTCGTCAATATTGGTGCCACCAATGGGTTTTAATTTTTCAATATATCGGGTAGCTTGATCACAATGTTGTTTAGTTACCTTTTGTAAATTCGGAAAAAGAGTAGAAGCTTCGGTGCTAAATCGAATGATGTTGAAACGATCTTCTTCGTTTAAATTATTAATACAAAAATTCAAAGCCTTCTTTGCTTGTTCCATTTTCTTACCCGCCATACTACCCGAAGCATCAACGATGAAGCTAATATCTTTCGCTACTACTTTTTCCTTAGCCGCAAATCCGGGGCTCACGTTCAAGAAAAAATATCCGTCTTCTTGCTGATCATTAAAACTCAAAAGCGAGACGCCAACTTTAGACTTAGCCGTACTATAATATAATTTAAAATCTTGTTCGGAACTAACATTTTTTGCTTCGTAACCTATCACTGCTGTTTGATCTCCTTTGCGATTGATCTCCACTTCGTGGGTAGGACAATACACATTTTTGATTTTTTCTTGTGCATTGATTTTGATTTTGAAACTAGCTTGTCCGATAGCTTTCGCCAAACTGCTTTTGTGCTTAAAAGGGAAAGTATAAGCGATGGTACCATTTTCTTTGGGTAAGGATTGTGTGTACGTCAATTTCACTCTTTGTTCCGAACGAGGAGGAATCGGAAAAATGCGTACCCGAAACAAACCATTATTATAATATTCTAACAAGGCTGGATCTTGAAATCGGCGGACAATACCTTCATAAATTTTTCTAGCTTTTTTAGCATCTAGAACTTCTCCTTTCGTTTCTACGCCGTTGATATACATACTAAACTGATCTACGCTGGCTCCTTTTGGAATTGGAAAAATATATTCTCCTTGCATGGCGTGATTGCTAGGGTTGTAGAAAATTTGATCCATGCTAGTTGTTGCAGATTGTCCCGTGATTTCGGTTTGTACTTGATTGGAACGAAGTTCCATCGCAAACATACCTGGGTTTAGGCGAGGACTTCTGGGCGTAGGTTCAGGAAAGATGTAGCTGGGTTGAATCATGGCGCATTCTGCTGCGGTCAAGCCGGAATTTGCGACCCACTCCGCTAAACCTGCGTGTTGCATTTCCCAGAGATAACTAAATTGAAAATCTTGGTTGATACTTTCGCATAATGCTTGCCCGCCCGTTTGTTGTACCAAATAACCAACGGCACAAACGCGATCTTGACGATCAATAAAAATAGGTTTTCTTTCTCCGAGGAAGTAATCGTTAGTTGGGAAAACACCCGTTTGCCAATAACTGCGCAATTGATCTAGCATCGTGCTTCTTTGCTGTTGTAAAGCTGGCGGGAGATGATCTACGGTTTGGCAACGCAATAGATTTTCTACAAAAGCGAGATGCGTTTGAATTCGGAGTTGATCATTAGTTTGGGATGTTGGCAGTTCTCCAAATTTATCTAAGTAACTCAAGTCGCCAATGATGGCATTGACCGCCACTACGCTCGGTTGCGGTGTCGCGAAAACGAGTGGTGTATTTGCTTGCATTAAGGTAAGACTAAATAAGAACACCACGAGTAAATATATCTTTTTCATGAAAGTTTATTTTTTTTCTATTGATTATAAATAAGTCCTCAGCGGGTTCAAATAATTGAGCCCGATCAGACGCATTATGCTATCATAAAAAATAGAAAGGTTTTGTGAAATTGGCAACTTCGACGGAAGTGATAGAGGAAGGAAAGGCTACTAAGATAGTGCCTTTCCTCGGAATAGAATTCCAGCTTTTTTATTCTTCAAATTTGAAGTTTTTTTGATTAGCTTGTACTTTTATGGTTTCGATCATGACTTTGTCTAAAGTCAGTTCGCTACTATTTTCTTTTTGTTTTTTGGCAACGAAAGTCTTTACTTCTTTTTCTAAACGTTGAATTTCAACTTGAATGTCTTTTCGTTTTTTAGCTTGTGTTTCCACGTAGACTTTGCGTTCTTCTATTGACATGGATTTCATGTTTTCAGGAAGTTGCTCTTCTTTTACCGTAGTTAAAACTTCCTCATCTTCTTCAACGGCATCGACTAGATCCCAGCTCGTGTTTTTATAAGAAGATTTTGATTTGAAACTAGCACGCGTCACAGCGTTGGCAGTTCCATAACTAGCGGCATTGTCATCTTGTACACTTTGCATCTCTACTCGTTCTCTTCCTTCTTGTCCGAAACCAATGTACGTTTCGTTGAGGTCTTTATTGAGTTTAATAATCTTATCATCAAATGGTGTGGAAATATGTACGACTTTATCATCTTGATTGATGTTGAGGTATTTGCCATCCGTCAAATCAGCGCCGTCTTTCCAAAAGTCTCGAATTCCTTTATCATAATCTCCACAGTGAATGGTATTAATCATAATGCCTTTTTGGATCGCGGCTTTACAACTCGTTTTGTAATCTACTTTTCCTTGATTAAAAGGTTCATTTCCCGCAATGATAATCAGCTTAAGATCATCCGTTTGGTTGGTCCACTTTAATTCATCGGTGGCTATTTGAATCCCCCAACCACAATATTCGTCACCGCCGTTAGTTGTCAATTCAAACAAGGCTTCCGAAATTTTATCTAAATCCGAAGAAAGAGCACTAATTTGACGGATATAACCTTGGTTAGCGGCAAGTCTACTATTGCCATATTCATACAACGCAATTTCTAAACTGGGCGTTTTTCCATTCTTTTTACTCGTTGCGAGTTCATTGACCATTTTCCAAAGCTGAGACTTTGCTTGGTCAATTAAACCATCCATGCTATTACTTGTATCTAATAATAGCGCAATTTGAATTTTGGATTCGTCGGTGGTAGGAGTAGACTTGGTGGTGTCAGTAGCAAAGGGAATTCCGCTACTAAGCAGGAAGCTAAAAAGGAGTGCGATTGATTTTATCATTTTTTTAAAATTTGAGTTTGTTGTTGTATTCAATAACCACTTGTAAGTATATGGGGAAAGATGTACAAGGAATTATTTTTGGTGCGTTAGCCTTATTTTTTAACTTTTCGTTAACGAATTAGCGGAGTGCTAGCTTGGAGGCATCGTTCTGAAAAGTCTTAATTGTGCTCACAAATGTTTTGACTTATAAAGAATGGAAATAAAATTGTTATATTTGAGATGATGCAGGTGTTTTAGTAAATGAGTCTAATGATTACTTAGCCTTACTTACATTCAAGTAAAGCGTGAAGAAATGAAGATCACATGGAAAATATAAAAATAGAAGGATATAAATC
>CALFBG010000188.1 GCA_937951685.1 uncultured Saprospiraceae bacterium
ATAACTACTTATGGAGTAATGGAGGGACAACAGCAATGATCACCAACCTAAGTGGTCAAAGCTATAGCGTTACGGTTACGGATGCGAACAATTGTGTCTTAACTACGAGTGTAACGATCAACGAACCCGCTGCTTTGACGAGCACTGTAAGTATTACTGGCATTTCTAGCTTAGGAGCATTAGATGGCACTGCGACGGCGAATCCTTTAGGCGGCACAGGCAGCTACAACTATTTATGGAATACAGGTTTAACAGCACAAACTATTTCTAACCTAGGCGCCGGCGATTACTGTGTGACGATCACGGATGCGAATAATTGTACAACGAGTGCCTGCGAAACGATCAACGATATTAGTTGTGGTAATTTTGATATTTCATTGAGTACTACCAATATTTCTTGTAACGGGGACAATGATGGAAGTATTGCTGCTACTGCACAAGCTGGACAAAGTCCTTATACTTATTTGTGGAACAACGGAGCAACCAATGCGACCATCGACAACCTTAGCGCAATGGACTACTCGGTGACGATTACGGACGCAAATAATTGTGTGTTAACGGAAACTGCTACCATTATCGAACCTTCGGTTTTATCGGTTTTAGTAACGACAACGAATGAGACAAGTGACGGTGCTAATGATGGAACCGCAGTGGCGACGGGAAGTGGTGGTACAGGCACGTTATCTTATGTATGGAATAATATGACGACGGGAACTAACCTCAATAATTTAGCTCCAGGAACGTACACGGTAACCGTAACAGATGAAAATGATTGTTCTGCGATCGCTTTCGGAGTGGTAGCTGGAGCGAATGTAGATTGTTCGAACTTTACAACGACGGCAATGCCCGGAACGATTAGTTGTTTTGGTGCAATGGATGGCACAGCGATGGCCTTAACTTCTAATGGAACAACGCCTTACACATTCCTTTGGAGCAACAACCAAACTACTCAACAGGCGATTAATTTAGGAGCGGGAAGTTATTCGGTGACGGTGACGGATGGTAATAATTGTACGAGTGAAGCGGATGTGCTGCTGACAGAACCTACCGCTTTAAATTTGACGGTTGACCATACGAACGAAACAGTGACGGGCGCCAACGATGGCACCGCTACGGCATTTTTATCGGGTGGAGTAGGTGGCTACACTTACTTTTGGAGTAATAGTCAGACAACCGCAGCGATTAATAATTTAGCTCCAGCTACTTATACGGTGACCGTTGCAGATGCAAACGGTTGTAGCACGCAAGAAACAGTTACTGTTTTGGCGGCAGTATCGGTAAATTGTCAAGACTTAGCGATTGATGCGGAGATTACAAACATCAGTTGTTTCGGAGCAGCAGATGGAAGCTTAGAAATTATTCCTTCGGGCGGACTAGCACCATATACTTTTGTATGGGCGCTGGGCGCTACCAACACAATGCTAACTAATCTAAGTCCCGGTGCATATCCAATCCTTGTGCGCGATGCGAATAATTGTGAAGTAGAACAAACTTTTACGATCAATGAACCCGCAGTATTAGCAGCTAATATTAGTGGATTTGATGGCGATTGTGGTGCACAAGGAAGTGCAGTAGCCGTGTGTAATGGTGGAACGGCACCTTATACCTATCAATGGAGTAATGGAGCGACAACTAGTTCGATCACGGATTTGGATGCGGGAGATTACAGTGTTGTCGTTACGGATGCGAATGATTGTATTGCAACGGCATTGGTAGATATCGTTAATAATGCCAATGTCTTGGAAATTGATCTGGCAGAAACGCCGGTTAGTTGTTTTGGGGTAGAAAATGGAGCGATTGACTTGACGGTTACTTCGGGAACACCACCGTTTAATTTTGATTGGAATAACGGTGCCACCACCGAAGATTTAACGGATCTTGCAGAAGGGAATTATATTGTCGTTATTTCTGACGCGGAAGATTGTTCTCTGGCTACTACGGTTACGATTAATGCGCCGGACTTGCTGACGATAGAAGTTAGTACGACGCCTTCCCTTTCAGGAACGAATGGAACGGCCTTAGCTACCGTGAGTGGTGGAACGCCACCTTTTGCATACAGTTGGAGCAATGGAGATGCTGGAAGTTTTATTGAAAACCTTGTACCGGGAACATATACGGTGGAGATTATAGATGCGAATGGCTGTACGAAAACGCAAAGTTTTGAAATTTCCTCAACGGTTACGAGTGTAGGCGATATTGATAATTTACAGTTTTTAGAAATTATTCCGAATCCAGTAGTTGAGGTATTGAATATTACGGCTTTATTTTCACAAGACTTAGCAGTAGAAATTATGATATACGATGTATTAGGTCGTACGATGTATCGCCAACAATTACAAGATAAGTCGATTAATGTATCGATTGATGTGACGGATTATGCCCAAGGTGCTTACCTCGTAGTGCTAAAAACAGCGGACGGATTTTTGGTAGAGAAAATCATTAAACAACAATAAATCAATTCTAAGGAACTAAGAAAGTCCTTCTCTTTGTTGAAAATAAATTTAATATCTTTGCGGAGCGTTTGGTTATTCCAAGCGCTCCGTAATTTTTGGTCTGCTTGACGGATCAAAAGAATTATCATAAATAGTAAGTAATGATTGAGATTGGAAAATATGCTTCGCTGGAAGTGGTGAAACTCGTAGATTTTGGATTGTACCTTGATGGCGGCCCTTTTGGAGAAATCCTTTTGCCCCTTCGATATATGCCTAAAGACGCGGAGCCGGGGCAAGAATTAGAGGTTTTTATTTATTGTGACTCTGAAGATCGCGTAATTGCGACAACGGAAAAACCTTACGCGACGGTAGGAGAATTTGCCCTGCTCGAAGTCAATGGTAGAAGTGAATACGGTGCTTTTTTAGACTGGGGTTTATCAAAAGATTTATTTGTTCCCTTTAGAGAACAAAAATACGATATGCACCTCGGAGAGAAGCACCTCGTAAGAATTTACCTCGATGAACGCACGGATCGGATCGTAGCTTCTAGTAAATTGAATAAATTTGTAGGGAAGCGTAAAGGTAATTCTGAAGACAAATTTGACGATGAGTATGACGACGAATTCGATGAATTTGACGAAGAGTATGACAACGATACGGAGGAACAATTTGCGGAAGAAGGGGAGGGAAATAGCGAAGAAAATGCAGAAAGGGCATTTCAAGTAGGGGACAAGGTGGAACTTATCATTGCAGAAGAAACGGACCTAGGATTTAAAGCGATTATCAATGAAAAACATTGGGGCGTGCTTTATCATAACGAAATCTTTAGAGATTTAGAAATTGGAGAACGGACAGACGGCTACATCAAAAATATCCGCGAAGACGAAAAAGTTGATTTAAGTTTACAACAACAAGGATATCTCCAACAAATTCCCGTAGTGGCTCAGCAAGTATTGGAAAAACTCAAAGCAAATGATGGTTTCCTTCCACTGACGGATAAAAGTGCTCCTGAAGCGATCTACGAAACCTTTGCCATGAGCAAAAAGAATTTCAAAAAAGCGATCGGCAAGCTCTACAAAGAACGGCTCATCCAACTTGAAAAGGAAGGTATTCGCTTAAGTCCAGACGCTTAGCTTATTCTTCTCGTTCGAACTGAAGAATTGCTCGCACGTCTTTTTCTGACTTTATTTCTTTCTCTATCACTTTCACGGCAAAAGTTACCTCGTCTTTGCCTTGGTTGATTCGTTTAAACTTTTCTGGTCGAAAGACTGCAATTTTTTTATCTGGTGTCACCAACCAAAGTAGATTATCGGAATCTTGATTATAATGGATTTGATAATCTTTTTGTGCGTAAAAGCGTGCAATGGTGTTCTTTTGCTTATCCGCTAAAAACGCAATTCGGTCTTGATGCGTTTTCTTATCATCATCTACGAAAGAACCGTTAACTTGATCGGTAGCGGGACGTACTGGGCGATCACAATTCCAAATTCCAAAGCTGCTTGCTTTGAATTTATTCACCACTTTTTGATTCACAAATTTTGGCGTAGTGGAATCACTAGATTCAACGCTTGCTAGTTGTTCCTCAAAAGCTTGCTGCATCGCTGCCTTGTCTGCTACTAATTTAGCTTGGAGTGCTTTTTCTCGTACTTTTAACTGCTGTTGCTGTGTAGCCAATGCTTGTTCATAAGCAGCGTACTGGTTGCGATAGTTATTCATTTCTTTTTCAAAATCACTCGCTTTCAAAACGGGATTGACAATTACTTTGACCCTGCGACTCGTATGAATTAAAGTCAGCTCAAAATTATTTTGATCCAAGGGTTTGATCTTGACATCTTGCCATACCATTTTTTTTGCCTGTTCATCCATTGACGGACTATTCGGCGCTAATTGCCAATATATATTTCCATATTTTGCTTTTAAGGCTTTGAGATGTGCCCGTTCTTGGGTAATACTCGCTTGTTCTCCAGGCGTAGCAGGAGGAAGAATCGCATCGACATCAAAGTCTAAATCAAAAGGATTATTTCCTGTGGCTTTGATGGGTTTAATTGGGGCGGAGGGTAGTGGAATAGCGATACTGAGTGCAATAAGCGCTTCGTCGTGTTGTTTTTCTAATTTTTTTAATTGTTCAGATAAAGCTTGCGTTGCATTTTGAATGGCTTCCTCATCGGGCAGCGTAGTTTGTGCACTCAAAAAAGCAATTTGATCTATTCCCTCATAACGCCAATTTCGTTGTGCCACGTCAAGTTTATAAATATTATAATTAGGTGGGGTAAGCGCTCCTTTGGGGACATTAATTTTTGACAAAAGCACCACGTCAATATTTTTCTCTGGATTCATACTCAAGCGTTCTCCGTTTTGCTCGGCGTAGATTTCCATCATGCCCGCAGATTCCAAGTGATAGCGCACATTAGCAGAATCGTATTCCATCGGAATGCCCGATAAAAAGAAGTCCACAAAATCATGAAATTCTCGGTATTTTACGTTAACATTTCCCGTAACCAATTGACCTTTCTGGTTTACAAAAGCAGCAGGTGGAATGATGAGTTGCGAGCCATTTTTATAATGATAAATACCACCCTGATTGGCATCAACCTCGTATTTTGAGAAAGGAGTTTGAATGTGTTTAAAAGGAGGATTGATGAAATCTTGGCTCGCAAAATAAGCATCGGCTGTTGGAAAAACATCTGCGGTTTGGGGAAGATTAAAATAAATTGCCAAAGCGATACTCGCGGCAGCAACGGTAGCACCGACCATCTTTAACCAGCGGTAGGATGCTGCGCGTGGTTTGGTGGAAGGGTTTTCCTGATACTTTTGCAACAAGGCATCAAAATCGCGATGCTGCTCTAGTTTTTCTTTAGACAGTTTTTCAGGATTTATCTTAAAGTTGTAATGATTATTCATATGCAAAAAATTGAAAGAGGGAAGATCACTTCAAGTTCCTTCACGCGGCTAATCCGACGAAGGTCTTCCGGTAGTTAAGATAATTTTTTTAAGTTTCTCAAGGATACGATAGGTCTTAACTTTAGCATTACTCTCGGTTATGGTCAGGATTGCTGCGATTTCTTTAAATGGTCGTTGTTCAAAAAAACGCAATTCTATTAATTGTAAATCTGACGCTTTTAATTGATCTAGGGCAGCAATAAGTGCCCCACGGTAATCAACACTATCTTTTCCTTCCATTTCTGAAAGGATATCCATAAAACTAAAGTCATCAATACTGACGACTCTGTTTTTTTTGGCATTTCTAAAGTGTTGGGTAATTTCGTTGCTGGCGATACGGTACAACCAAGCGGAAAAGGGGACACCTTTAAATTGGTAACTCGGTAGCTTTTGCATCGCTTTCAAAAAGACTTGCGAACAAATATCGGCGGCTAATGCTTCTTCGGCGGTACGGCGGTAAATAAAACGAAAAATCACTTCAAAATAACGATTGTAAAGCGGTCGGAACAGACTAGCGTCCCGCTGAGCGGCTTGGATCTCCAGCCATTCTGCTTGCATCGTTTCTTTTGAAACCGTCTTATTAGGAACATTCATTCGCACAGCATTTTTCACAAGGGTACGATTTATTTGTAAATTGAAAAAACAATTACAATAAATTCTATAGGTTTTCGGCGATTGCCCAATGGGCATCACTTAGAAAACGTTGTTCTAAATTGTTGAAACGAATCGGAAGGTGCAAGACAAAGACTTTGTCATTGCAACGATCGGAAAAAAGACACCCCATTGTCCCCTAAAGCCTGACTGCCGACAGGCAGGGTTGAATCTAGCCAAATTTTCTTTGCCCCTTGAGAGTGATCCCGATTTAGGGGAACAGGGGGGTGCATAGCCAAATTTCCAAATGTCGATAAGTGAGAAATAGCTCAAAAAAATCATTTTAGAGTGATTTAATTGGGCATTCACGAATCTTCATAAAGACCGTTTCATCAAAATAATGCAAATTTTCCAAAAAGACACAATTCAAAGCCTGATATTTCTAATAAATCTAAAAAAAACTCTAAATCTCGTACATTTAAAAAAATATTAATGTTTATTTTTTGTTCATAAATAATTGATAATGAGTAACTTGTGTTGTTTCTGCGTTAAATTGCTATTTTGATGAATAAATCTTGTTTTTATTTTTCCTCGTATATAAGATTGCAGGGCTAAACGATTAGCGACTAATCTTAATTTATTGAGCTAAGAAAAGAAAAAGTGAACTACTTAAGTCAAATTGAATAATCATTAAGGGTAGAGACGATTCGGAAAATTTCATTTGGTGTGCTGCGGACAACTGCGTTTTATTTTTTGAACATGTAGTAAAATCATTTGTTCCTATTTAGCGAAGCGGAGGCTTCATTGCCTTTAGTGCGCTTTCAAAAACTAGTCAAGCTAACGTTAACGGAGAAACTTGTCTGGGAACAGACTAGGAAAAATTTTTTAAATCGCGCAAAAAAGGAGTTCTTGGGGCGGCATAAGCTCAAAATTGTAGCAGTTGTTGAGCAGAGCCGAAAATAATTTCGCTTAAGGCTTGCCGCCAGTACCAAAATAAGAAAGGAATATTTATGATTTTACCACAGCGACAACATTTACGGCTGTTTTACTTTTTGATCTTGGTGGTATTACCTGCGCTAGTTACCGCTCAGTCAGCATCTGATACCTTAGCCAAGCGAAAGAATAGTTTGATTCCTTTGCCAGTCGTATATTTTACGCCAGAAACCAATTGGAGTTTTGGGGCAGCAGCAGTTTATGCCTTTCGTTTTAAAAACGAGCCGATCGCATCTCGACCTTCACAATTGAGAACCGGATTTGCGTATACGCTGAACAAGCAAATTTTAGCTAGTTTGAATTTTCAACTTTTCCGTAAGGATGAATTGTATAAATTTTACGGAGAGCTAGGATACTACGATTACATTTATGAATTTTCGGGAATCGGAAATGATAAAGAAGGCACGATTAGAGAGCTTTATCAAGTGAAGTATCCTCGGGTACGCATTAATGCTTTGTATGAGGTAAAACCGCAGTTGTATTTAGGTTTACGGTATTGGATGGACAATTTTAATATCATAAAAAGAGATGAGGAAGGCGTATTGATTCAAAATACAGTGACGGGAAGTGACGGGGGATTTTTATCCGGAATGGGCATCGTTGCGAATTGGGATACCCGAGATAATATTTTCTTTGCCACGCAGGGTAAGTTTGTGGAAGTAGTCCTTTTTCATAATGGAGAAACTTTTGGGAGTCCTTTTAATTTCTCTAAACTATATATCGATTACAGCCAATTCTGGAAAATAGGAAAGCAGCAAAGTATTGGACTCAATCTTTCCGGAGAATTTACTAGCGGAAATCCTACTTTTGATGCTTTAGCTCAAATGGGCGGCGTCAGGAAAATGCGTGGCTATTTTAGAGGTCGGTATCGAGATAAGCAATATCTGGCGAGTCAGATGGAATATCGACTACACCTGTTTTGGCGAATTGGCTTGACTGTTTTTGGAAGCGCGGGGATTATCGGTCCGAATTTAGAAAGTCTTCGTTCTGACTTTATGCGCTACAGTTTCGGGTCGGGGCTAAGATTTATGCTGAGCAAAAAGGAAAAAATTAATATTCGAGTAGATGGAGGATTCACACCTAATGAATATGGTCTTTACATTACGATTGGAGAAGCTTTTTAGGTATTATTTGCTTGAGAAATTATAAAATTAGTGAAAACTGGAATAAAAATCTACTTGAGAACCGCTTAGTGTTTTCAACGAACGCTGCCCGATTAGCAGGATATAGCATATACGGTAAGGAGAAAAAATTACGCACCTTGTGCAGGATGTTAAAGGATACGGAGGATTTCAGTGGACGGAAGTTTTTCTTAAAATTAATCTTGCTAAGGCCTATTTTGTAAAAACTTAGACTAAAAAATGGAAATTAGTATTATCATTCCCATTCTGAATGAAGCCAAAAATATTGGTAATTTGATTCAACACTTAAAGAAGTATGCGACGGCTTCGCTTGCCGAAATCATTGTTGTAGACGGAGGGAGTAAAGATGAGTCTGTTGCGATTGCCCAAAAAATGGGGGTGTTAGTATTGCAATCCCCCAAACCGGGGCGTGCGGTACAAATGAATTACGGTGCGACCAAAGCTACGGGAGATATTCTCTATTTTGTACACGCAGATACCTTACCACCAGAAGATTTTTGTAGTGATATTTTGCAAGCGGTTTCCGAAGGTTACGAATTAGGTTGCTTCCGCTTCAAGTTTGATTCCTCGCGGTGGATTCTAAAAGTGAATGCTTATTTCACTCGGTTTGACCGGATTTGGTGTAGAGGAGGAGATCAGACTTTATTTATCTTACGGACTGCCTTTGAAGCCTTGGAAGGCTACGATGAGCACTATATCATCATGGAAGAGCACGACTTTATTCTACGCGCCAACGAGCAATATCAATTTAAAATTATACCTAATTACGCCATTGTTTCTCCTCGAAAATATGACCATAATAGTTATCTCCGTGTACAATTGACACACCTAGTCGTCTTCAATATGTTTAGGTTTGGTTATCCGCAAGAAAGAATTGTACAAACCTATAAACGCTTTCTCAATTTTTAAAACGACTTAACGCGTATATTTTGTTTTATTTCTTATTGCAAGTTATCACATGGCAATAATTGCACTTAGGGCTGAGGGAATACGGTGCGCTTTGCGAAGGGATTAATCTTTGCGGTGTACTATTTTTACTGCTCTACAATTCAATTTTAGCTTCAGTCTTCCAAATCTTCAATTTCAGCAAATCTTGATACTTTTGACTAAGTACTAAGCCGTCGGGGTAGAAAAAAATGAAATAAAACGGAAATTACTAGCTTTTTGTATGGAGAAAAAGCTATATTTGACTCCGCTCATCAAGTGGATGTATTATTTCTTCTAAAGCGCCATCCATTTTTCAATTAAATATTTTCATACACCTAAAAAAGTATCGTTTAGTCTGTGCTGTTTTTTGGAAAGGAAAATGCCTTGGCAATTCTTAGCTCCAGGAATACTTCCGAAACTAGAAATGATCAAAGGTAGATTTACAAAATAGCCGATTTTGATTTTCTATTTTTGCAAACATAAAAATCTTTAAAACGCCTATCTCAAGTATATCAATACTTATCTTTTACAAACTTATTTTTATTTAACCATTTTAAATTTTTTTAGATAATGAAACGAAGTCATATTCTCTTCTTCTCTCTTTTGATGCTTTTTGTAGGCTGTTCAAAAGATTCTTTCACTCCTACAAATAGTGATAAAGCTCCAGACTTGTTGACGAGAGATCAAATCAATGAAATCGTCCTTGACAAGTTGAACGCAACTGGCGAGTTCAACTGGAACATGGTGGATGCAAACGTTGTTCACAGTGCATTAGTTGCTGGGGATCAAATACTAGATGTAGGATACATTCCTGCTGGCGAAGGTGACCTTACCGACAGAATTCACTTAATCGACATCAATACCCCAAAGTGGCAAGCTGCTAAAAATAAAGTATTGCAAGCCATCGTCAATAAGCTAAATGAAAATAGCGAAAAGACGATCAAGCTAGAAGATATTTTAATGGATGACGATGATTTTTTCCCACACTTAGTGGTACAAGTAAGCGACTACAACGTTGTAGAAATGTTGCTTGAAATGGAAGAAGTCCGTTTTGCAGAGCCTAGTGGCTACGAAGATAAAGACAGTGGCAGCAACAGCGATCGTGATTTAGGTTGCGGTGCTAATCCTGATTACAGCATTCCAACTGCTGATTACACAAACATTTCTCCTGCTGTAAAAAGACCTTGGACCTTGGATAAAGCAAACGTACAGAATGCTTGGAGTACAAGTCAAGGAGACAATATTACGATCTCTATCCTTGATACAGGTAGCTCTCCAAGTCAACCTAAGCTAGGTAGCCAATTCGCTACAGGTCAGTCTACGGGCAGATCAATCGAAAGAAAAGGATTTTACCAGCCAAAATGGTGGTCAAGTAGCTTAGATGGTCCAGATGATCAGTGTGGACACGGTACGCAAATGATGGGATTAGCAGTTGCACCTAGAGGATACAACGGAACGGCAGTAGGCGTAGCTTACAAGTCTGACTTATTAGCTTGTCGAGTTACTGCGGATGTATTTATCTCTAACAGTAGAGAAAAAAGAGGCGTTAGAAATGGCCTTAAATATTCTGCCAACAAATCTAATGTAAAAGTTATCAGTATGTCTTTAGGAACGCCATTCTCTAGCTCAACCGTTACAGATGGTGTAAACTATGCTTACAACAAAGGTAAAATGATCTTAGCAGCTGCGGGTACTTCTTTACCTTGGTTAAACTGGGTAGGTGTACTTTTTCCTGCTACCTTAAGCCGAACAGTAGCAATTACTGGTGTAAAAGAAGGTTCTCCAATCGAAGAATGTAATACTTGCCACTACGGTAGCAAAGTAGACTTTACAGCAGTTATGCAAAGAAGAAATGATGATTCTAGAGTTGGTTTAACGTTAGCAATGAGCGGTTACACGCCATCTTCCGTTAGTGGTTCTTCTTGTGCGACCGCAACGACAGCAGGTATTGTTGGTTTGATTTGGGCAACAAATCCAAGTATGTCGCGTGCAACTGTTTTACAAAAAATGAAGAATGCTTCGGCAAATTACCCAAGCAAAGATTCTAACTTTGGATACGGAGCAATTGATGCGAATCAAGCTGTAAACTAATTGAAGTTAAAGTTTTTTCTACAAAAATAATTCACCTTTGGGTGCATAGCGCGCTATTTCTTCGGAGATAGCGCGTTTTTTATCAGCACCTTTTCTTGGCACGGAAGCGGAATGATTGCAAGTGCGACTACGCTGTCCGCTACCCTAAAAGGTATCGTTTTTGAAAAAACTTTCACATATATTTTAAGATAATCTATAAGATAATCATTTTTAAAGTAGTTTTTTTGTAGATTTGGTATCCACTTCAACGCCTTCCTTAATTCGTAGTAGTCATACAATTTATCAACGCCTTATTTATTTATTCCACTTTTGTGCAAGCATTGACTTGTATCTTTCTTGCGGGCTCATTCGTAAGCTAAACCTATTGGTCTCTTTTTGAATTGAAAGTAAGGGATGAAGGAATAAGGGTATGTCGCTAAATTAAAGTTGTTAGTCAAATTCAATAATTTCACTAACGCGTATTTTTATTTTTTTATTTAACCTTTATAATATTAAAAAATGAAACGAATACACATTCCTTTCTTAGCATTACTAATGCTTTTTGTAGGTTGTTCAAAGGATTCCTTAACTCCCGAAACGACGGCGGAGCAAGCAGAAAAAGTCCTTTCTCGACAAGAAATTAACGAAATCGTTCTGGATAAACTAAACACTACGGGTGAGTTTAAATGGAACATGGTAGACGCTAAGGTGATACACAGTGCTTTGGTGACAGGAGACGGCGTTTTAGACATTGGCTATATGCCAAAAGGTACTGGCGATCTTTCTGAAAAAATTCACTTGATTGATATCAAAGACCAGCAATGGCAAGCCGCAAAAAATACTGTACTTAACGCGATTATTACTAAAGTAAATGAAAACCGAACAACGCAAATTAAATTGGAAGATATTCTACTTAGCGAAGATGACTTTTTCCCGCACTTGGCCGTTAAGGTTGATAATTATGAAGTAGTAGAAATGCTACTGAACATGGATGAAGTCCGTTTTGCAGAACCGGGTGGATTTGAAGATAAAGATCAGGAAGCAAGTGAATTGGATCGATCTTTAGGTTGTGGAAATCCAAATACGTACACGCCAAATACGGATTATACGAATATCTCTCCCGCTTCGAGAAGACCGTGGAACTTTAATAATGCAAACGTGACCGGAGCTTGGAATCAAACACAAGGGGACAACGTAACGATCTGTATCATCGATACAGGAAGTTCTCCTAATCAGCCTAAATTAGGCAGTCAGTTTGCTTCTGGTTTTTCTGGCGGACGATCCATTACGCGTTTAGGAACGTACAAGCCTTCTTTCTGGTCTAACAACACAGACGGCCCGAATGATCAGTGTGGTCATGGTACTCGAATGTGTGGTTTAGCAGCTGCACCGAGAGGATACAATTATACTCCTGCGGGCGTCGCATACAAGAGTGACTTGTTGTCCATCCGTGGTACTAAAGATGTATTTTTATCAAATGGTAAAGAAAAGAGAGGCGTAAGAGATGCATTGAAAATCGCTGGAAATAATAGTGGCGTAAAAGTAATCAGTATGTCAATCGGAACACCTTTCTACAGTTCTACCGTAGCGGATGGTGTTTACTATGCGTACAACAAAGGAAAAATGATGATGGCTGCTGCGGGTACTACAGGTTGGTATTTGAGCTGGATCGGCGTAATCTTCCCTGCTACGATGAACCAAACAGTGGCCGTAACTGGAATTAAAGAAGGTACCCCAATCGTAAAGTGTAGCGATTGTCACAGTGGTAGCAAAGTAGATTTTACCGTAGTTATGCAACGCAGATATGATAACGATCGAACGGGATTAAGCTTGCTAGAAAGTGGTAATGGTACAGCACGTACCGGTGGTTCTTCTTGCTCTACAGCTACACTCGCAGGCGTAGCAGCACTCGTCTGGTCTACGAATACGAGTATGTCTCGTGCCACTGTGCTACAAAAATTAAAGAATGCTTCGGCAAATTATCCAAGTCGAGATTCTAAATTTGGTTGGGGAACAGTCAATGCGGGAATGGCTGTAAACTAAGAATTTAATTTTTAAAAAAATCGGACAATCATTGTCTGAAAATTAGCCATTACAAGCGCTATCCTACTCCGGTAGGATAGCGCTTTTTTTATAAACATTTCTGAAGACTTACTATCAAATTATTTTTCTTTTATATAAAATAAAGATTATCTTTCGCTTTCGCACAAAAAAGTACGGTAAACTTTTTTAATCTAAACAGTCATCATCAGTAAGTGCTTGACTGCCTCGTTCTTATTAGACCTTGAAATTGTTTTAAAATTTGTTCTGGATTTCGTACGCTTGAAGTCTGGCGTATCATTGATGAACATCTGGAAAAATACTTTGAAGTTAATATTAATCCACTAATTCGTTCGTTTTATCGTCGACGAGTAGAACCATTGAAGATATCGTAAATGTTGAAACCCTTATTGCTGCTTTGTAGTTTTTGTATTGTGTTGGGATGTAGCCGTACGGCAGATCATCCTCAGGATTTTAATGCGCCATTTCTAACCACGAAAACCGCTTGGGCAGATTCTATCCTTCTACAAATGACGCTCGACGAAAAGCTTGGACAACTTTTATTACTCCAAACAGAGCTTCAATCTCAGTTGGCAAAAGATTCTATTTTTCAATGGATGGAAACGGGACGAGTAGCAGGTTTGCTTTTGGAAAATATGCCGTTGGATAGTTTTTTATGGTGGCAAGATAGCTTGACACAAACGGCAGACTTACCCCTTTTTTGGGCGACACAACAACAGGTCTCGCTCAATAATCAATTCACAGATTTACTAGATTTTCCTACGCCGGCTACGTTGAGTGCGATTCGCAACGATAAGATTCGGACGGAGATGGAAACACATTTATTGCAGCAGTGTAGCAGTTTAGGCATTAACCTTTTTCTAGGACCTAGTTTGGAACGAGCGAAGTCGACGGATAGTTTGTATCACCCTTATTGTTTTGAAAGTGATTCCGCGAGTTGGCAAGGCCGTAGTTTGGATCGCTTAGCGGGTTTGCAGCAACAACACATTCTGTCTATTGCTACGAACTTTGCTGATTTTCAAGAAATAGCATCGGATACGACGGGCATCTTAGATAGTATTTTACAAGACTATCAATTTTTGGCAAAGCAGGGTGTCGCGGGCTTTTTTGTCGATTCAACGATTTTTGCCATAGACACTTTATACGATTTGCAAACTTGGTTTTTAAAAGACTATTGGCGGCAGCACTTATCGTTCAATGGCTTGATGGTGGCAAGGGTAGAAGGTGCACAATCAATTGAAAAGTTGATTCACGCAGGTGTTGATGTTTTTGTGGTAACAGCTACACAGGCGGCTGAAACGCATCAATACTTAAGACAATTTTTAGCGGAAGGTCTGATGTCAGAGAAGGTACTGAATCAGAAAGTAAGAAATATTTTACTCGCCAAATCGTGGACACAAGAACTTGCTCCACAAAAAGCAGAAAACTTCGAGGCAGCGTATTTCAAAGCGAATCATTTTCCATTAGATATTCGACAATTATACGAAGCCTCCTTGACCGTTTTGAATAATTCATCCGGTATGCTTCCATTTGCTAACATTAAAAAACGAAAGTTCGAATGTTTGCAGTTTTCACAAAAAGAGTTTAAGACCTTTAAATATTACTTTGGTAAATACGCAGCCTATCGCTCGTCCCTTTATCGTAAATCGGCTACTTGGTCGCCCAAAATTAAGAAAGCTAGAAAGACCAATCGTACCCTTATTATCACTTTGGATCAAATCGAACTCGCACGTAAAGAACAAGAAGTTTTAGTTGAAAAAATTAATCAACAAGCGGAATTTCGACCAGTCGTCGTTGTCAATTTTGGGAATCCATTACTACTTCCTTCTCTGGATACGAGTGTGGTGATCGTTCAATTATACGAGCGCAATCAGACCACCGAAAGCCTTGCTGCTCAAGTATTATTTGGTGGTGTTGCCGCGCGGGGAAGACTGCCTTTGTCACTTTCGAAACGCTTAGCTTTCGGCGCGGGGAGTGAGACGGAACCAACGCGGTTGAAATATACCATTCCCGAGGAAGTTGGCATTGCTGCTTATAAATTGGTGGGCATTGATGCGATTGTACGGAATGCTATTTTTGCGGGTGCTATACCGGGTTGTCAAGTTTTAGTCATCAAAAACAATAAAGCGATCTACCACAAAACTTTTGGTACGCACAGCTATGATCGTAAGCAAGCCGTAGCAGAAGACGACCTCTACGACGTAGCCTCTTTGACTAAAGTAGCTGCAACGACTTTAGCCGCGATGAAATTATATGAGCAAAAGAAATTCAGAATGAAGGATCAGCTCAAAAAACATTTAGATTGTGGGCGGAAGTCTAAACTTCGAAACATCAGTCTGAAAAAAATATTTACCCACCAATCTCGGCTCCAAGCCAATATGCCGATTGCTCCCTTCATCTTGTATAAAGATACGACGGATGCTCCGTGTAATAAATATTTTTGCAACGAAAAGAAGGGCGCTTATCAAATCAAAGTCGCAGAAAATTTTTATTTGAAAGAGCAGTGGCTAGATACGATGTGGGCAGAAATTTTTGATTTAAAACTGCGTCGGTCAAAAAGATTTCGATACAGCGATGTAAATTTTAATTTGATTCAGCGCGTATTGGAACAAAAAACGAAGATGGGACTCGAACGATATTTAGCTAGTAATTTTTACGATGATTTGGGACTTCGTCATTGCTTGTATAATCCTTTGGAAAAAATTTCTGCACGGAAGATTGTTCCCACGACCCAAGATACCGTTTGGCGGCACCAACTTTTGCGAGGATACGTACACGACGAATCGGCTGCTCTACTCGGCGGAGTAGGTGGAAATGCCGGCTTGTTTGCCAATGCCAATGATTTGGGCGTGATTTTTCAAATGCTACTCAACGGAGGAACTTACGGTGGTAAAAAATATTTAGAACCAGCGACCATTGACTATTTTGTTTCGGCGAAGCATGGCAATCATCGCGGACTCGGCTTTAACCGCAAACAAAAAAAAGGAACTTCGGGTTGTTCTAAAAAAGCATCTAATAAAACTTTTGGACATACCGGATTTACCGGAACTTGTATCTGGGCAGACCCAGAGCACGATCTAATTTTCGTTTTTCTATCCAATCGTATTCATCCTTCCGTTAGGAATAAATTACTTTATAAAAATAAAATTCGCGAGCGAGTACAAAGCGTCGTTTATACTGCACTGAATACTTATCCTTCGAAATAATACTGAGCTAGATTCAAATTATCTATCATTACTCTTGCATGCGCAAACTATCCAAGACCGCTTCAATTCGATTGGGATAATCGGTAATGATACCATCAACGCCCATTTCGATGAGTTCCAACATTTGCGTTGTTTCGTTCGCCGTCCAAGGAATCACTTTCATGCCGCGCTCGTGTACACTATCCACGATCGCTTTATTAAGCGTAAGAAAATAAGGACTAAAAAAGGGAGGCGTGAATTTGAGTTCTTGCAGCGCGACTTCAAAAGTTGCTGCCTTTTCTACGAGTAAGGCCGTACTCATGCTAGGGTCTTGTTGATGAATGGCTTTCAAAACATCGAGATCAAAACACTGCAAATTGGTTCTAGCGTGAATGCCTAAGTCTTTGATTTCTTGAATAACTAATGCTGCAAACTTTTCGGGGACAGGAACAATTTTTTCGTACCAATCCGGTCGACTTTTCAATTCGATGTTATAATAGGGGAGCGCTCGATTATTTTGTTGACAATGTTGCTCAATGGCTTGTACCATTTCTTTGAGCGAAGGTTTAGCAACTTTCATTTTTTGTTGTGCGGGAAACCGTTCGTTACCGCGCATCCCCGCATCGTAGGTTTGAATACTTGCGTAATCCATTTCGTAAGTCAACAAAGTATCCGTTTCTAGGACTGGCGTTCCGTCGGGCTTGCTACATATATGATGAGACATCCAAGGTTCGTGCGAAACAATCACTTTCTGATCTTTAGAAACGACGACGTCGAGTTCTAAGGTTTTGATGGGGAATTCGAGCGCTTTGATAAATGCGGGAATGGTATTTTCGGGAAGGATGCCTCTTGCACCGCGGTGACCTTGCCAATCAAATTGAGGCAATACATCTTTTGGGGCTTTATCTTTCATAGAAGTTGGATTTGAACAAGTCGTAAAAAAGAGGGCTAAAATCAATAGGAGACGGAATGGCATAGGAAATAAATTATCGAAGCTATAGAATAAAATTAGTAAGTTTTGTTGGTTTCTTTTTTTAAGACATAGTAATTTAATAATTCGCTTCCTGTTTTCGAATCAATTTATACCAAGCTGCCCGCAGCACAATAAAGCAATGATGAAATAAATTGGGCACAAAACCATAATGCTTTGCCAGCACGGTATATCTATTCTTTAAACCTTCCCAATGGCGTTGCTTTGAAACCCCACCGATGAGGAAAGTCGCTAAGACGAGTTGCGTCGCAGTATTTTTTTTGCTGCGTTTCAGACAAGTAATAACCCAATCAATATCAGCACTGAGGTTACCGTCTATATAACTCGGTGCGATGCGGCGGCGGGGCAAAAAAGCTTGATGACTCACTACCATACCATATTGCAAACTTTTCCAGTGTAAATCCTTGGGTAAACGGTGCGCGGTAATTTCACTACGGGTACCAATGGGTTTGCGTGCGTCATCGACCATCATTACTTCACCGTACAAAATATCAGTATCGGGCGTATAAGCGGCTAATATTTTTGTTACGGTATCAGGAGTGTAAATGTGATCGCCACAATTCATAAACCAAACAAAATCTCCCGTTGCCAATTGCAAGGCTTTATTCATCGCATCGTATAAACCTTTGTCTGGTTCACTAATCCAGCGGTCGATGTGGGCTTCGTATTTTTCAATGATCGCCAGCGTTCCATCGGTAGAAGCACCGTCCACGATAATGTATTCAACGTGAGTCGTATCCTGCGCAATAACGCTCTTGATCGTTCCCTCCAATAAATCTACACCATTGTAAACCACCGTGATAATACTGATGATGGGATGCTTTTTACTCATTAAACATTTTATTTATATGATATGAAAAGCAAATGTAGGAGAAGCTTTGCTAAATCTGAAATTTTGTGGGCGGAATCTCGTTCCGTTCGCGCTAAATCCACTTAAGCTGCCTGCGATTACGTATAAAAATCTATAAAAATATGTACCTTTGGGCGCAGTTGAGTAGCGAAATTGTTAAAAAATGGTGGATAACTAGCCGAAAAGCTCGTTTTGGAGCATTTCATCCTCTTTTTTTCTATCTTTTAAGCCATTTTACTCAACCTCGATTAGCAAAAATCCGTATCATTCAACGAAGCGCTGTGGCGCCTCCAAATGATTAGTAAATACAAATCGTCACAATGAACAACACGATCGTACAAAAATTAGCTCCTCATCTTTTTGCCTATCTCATTCTAATGGCACTATCCTTTTTGTTTTTCTCCCCTTACGTTTTTGAAGGTAAAGTATTACCACAAGGGGATAACCAGAAAGCGCTTGGCATGCAATCGGAATTTAAAAAGATTAAAGACGAAACGGGAAAAGGACCACTTTGGACGAATGCCGCTTTTGCGGGAATGCCAAGTTACCAAGTGCAACCTTCTACCATGAAGGGGAATTACACTAAAGATATTTATGGTTTATTGCTACTCAAGCAAAGTATTACCAAGCCACACGTCGTGATTCTCTTAGCGATGGCTTGTTGTTATTTATTGCTGATTGTGCTGCGGGTCGATTGGCGAATTGCTTGTATGATGTCGGCGACCTTTGGGCTATCCACTTATTATATTGATCTAACGGAAGCGGGGCACTCTACCAAAATGGCTGCGCTGGCTTTAGCGCCGGGGGTGATTGCGGGCGCCGTGCTCGCTTTTCGCAAACGATACTTACTCGGTGGTGGTTTATTTGCCCTCTTTTTAGCCATGCAAATCTATGCCAATCACTTACAGATTACCTTCTATATGTTTTTGATGCTCTTAATTTTGGGCGTCGTCGAACTAGTGAAAGCAGGAAAAGAAAATACCTGGGGAAATTTGACGAAAGCAGTGGTTGTCTTGAGTATCGCTGGTTTGCTCGGCGTAGCGAGTAATGCTTCGCGAATTTGGACCACTTACGAATATGCCAAGGAAACCATTCGAGGGAAATCAGAATTGACGAGTAATAGTGAGAAAGGAGATGGACTGGATAAAGATTATATTTTCGATTGGAGTCACGGTAAATTAGAAACGTTTACGCTACTCATTCCTAATTTTAACGGCGGTGGTACTTCCCAAACCTTTAAAGGGACAGAGACGTACAAAAGGCTTTTTCCAAATATAGAAGGACGACTTATTCAACAAGGTGCTTCGAGAATTGAAGCTAAAAGAAGTGCGGAGCGCCAAGTTGCTTCTACTTTCTACTGGGGAGATCAACCTTTTGTCGGAGCAGCAATTTACCTCGGTGCGATTGTTTGTTTTTTATTTTTCCTAGGTGCTTTTATTGTCAAAGGACCACTCAAACTTTGGCTTTTAATTGCCTCCATTTTTAGTTTGACCTTAGCTTGGGGCGGCAATTTCTTCCTCAACCATTTCTTTGTTGATTACTTGCCGATGTTTAACAAGTTTAGAGCGGTGACGAGTGCGCTTGGAATCACGCAGTTGATGGTTGTCTTATTAGGCGGTTTGGGTTTACAGCAAATGATGAACGATCAGATTTCGATGAAGGAGAAAGAACGGGCTTTGTATTATGCGCTTGGAATTACTGGTGGACTTTGTGTCATCGCGGTTTTACTCAGCTTTGGCTTAGATATGTCTGGCAAACGAGATAGTACTTTAGGAGAATATACGGCAATGGTTAAAGGAGATCGAGCTGCTATCTTGCGAGCCGATGCTTTTAGATCTTTACTTTTAATTCTCGCAGCGGGTGGTGTCTTGTGGGCTTATTTGAATGCGAAGGTGAAAGCCTTGATCGCTATTGCAGTTGTTGGTGTATTAGCGATAGGAGATATTTGGTTGGTTAACAAAAGAATATTATATCCAGAGAAATACGAAACGCCGAAAGAAGCGAAAGCAGTTGCGCAGGCGCTTCCCGTAGATTTAGAAATTCAAAAAGATCCTGATCCGCATTTCCGAGTATTGGATTTGGCGAGAGGATATCCTTATACGAATGCGATGACTTCTTACCATCATAATAGTATGGGCGGTTACCACGCTGCGAAGCTAATGCGCTTTAAAGATTTGATTGATCGCTATTTGGATAAGCCTTCTGAGAATCTGCACATTTTGGGGATGCTTAACGCAAAATACATTATTCAAGGACAAGGTGCGAGTGCGCGTGCGGCTCGAAATCCTCAAGCTTTAGGAAATGCATGGTTTGTTGATAGTTACGAAGTGGTCAAAGATGGCGACGCAGAAATGGCAGGACTCGCTAATTTGGATCCGGCGAAAAAAGCACTGGTACAAACGAGCTATGCGGACGCTTTAAAAGATCTAAGTATTAAAAAAGATTCTACAGCTTCCATTCGGTTAACGAGTTATCATCCCGATCATATGGTTTATGAATACTCTGCGGCGACGGAACAATTAGCGCTCTTCTCAGAAGTATATTATCCACCATCGAAAGGCTGGAATCTATACTTAGATGGCGAAAAAATGGATCCATTTATAAAAGCCAATTTTATTCTACGGGCAGCAAGATTACCCGCAGGGAAAAGCCGTAAGTTGGAAATGAAATTTGAACCTAAGTCTTTTTATACGGGAGAATTAATTTCTAAAATTGCCTCGATCCTTGCCATGTTACTTTTTGCTGGTGGTTTATTCTTTTATTTTAAAAATAATGAATTGAGAACGGTTAGTTTACTCGCAGAAATTCCAGCAGCTAAAAAAGAGAAATTACAAAAGACCAGCGGCGGTAAAAAGCATAAAAAGAAGTAAGCGACGGTTTCAAACTTCAAAAGCGAGTCATGAAACTGTTTTGCGAAAGCGGAAGATGCAGCCGATACGAGTCGGTTGCATCTTTCCAATTTGTTGGCAAACGAATGGCAAGCGTAAAATAACTTTCAAGTATAAGATTTTACTACCCTGTAATCTAAATTACTTAACATTTTGAACAGGTCTTTTTATCCTACTCTTCGTCTTGTCCTCGTTATGATAGCTAAGGCTATCAAACTCCGGGCATTCCTCGATTAGCATAAAAATCCAAAGCTCAAAACATCAAT
>CALFBG010000189.1 GCA_937951685.1 uncultured Saprospiraceae bacterium
GGTTCTATATCTGTAGCGGATAAGACGAGTGCTTCTTCCGTTGCTGCCATATCTTCTTCCAAAGTATAGTCATAACTCGTAACAGCATCACTCTTTGCGGGCAACGCTTTGTTTAAAAGCTTTTCTGTTTTTGCTGGACGGTTCAGTTTTGTATCTGCCATTGCAAAAGTATTTTCGGTCGCAGTAGGGATTAAAAGTTCATCTGCTTCCTCTTTTTCATTTTTTGGAAGCTGCTTAGCGCTCCGATCGGCAGCGTAATATGCATCATCTTGACGAGCGACTAGTGTCGGTGCCGGTAAAAGTTGTTTACCTTTCGGGCCTTCGTTGATCACGGTCGTTGATTTACCATGATAGTTTTTTTGCAACTCCGCAATTTGATAATTACGAGTATCTACATCGGTAAAACGCTCTAGGTTTTCTAATTGAAAAACCTGTGAGGGACTATATTCTTTGGCCGCCATTAAGTTGGTTTCGTTTCGCTGCATAATACTGAGCAGAGCGACTACGGCAACTAAGGCTACGACCGCTGCAATCATAGCAATCTGTCGATAAATCGTAGATTGATGTTTGTTTTTGCGAGCGTCGAGCCGACTTTCTAGCTTTTTCCAAGCGTGCCGAGAAGGCGTTTCGTTCAAGCTATCTTGGCCAGCTTTAATTAAATCTGATATATCTTTCTTACGTTCCATTTTTTTTAACTATTTATTGACCACGTTTTTTACGGTTCGCTAGCTTTACGGCTTTGCAGTCAGCGACTTCTTTTTTAAATTTTTCTTCCCAATTTGCGCCCCATTTTTCCGTGAGTTGAGCCTGTACGGCTTGGTTGTGTTTTTGCCAAATTGATACTTGTTTTGTACTTACAATGCAGCCGGCAACGACTCGCTTAGCAAAACCATACTTTCGTTGATATAATTGTTTACAACTACCAATAGAGGCAGGGTTGGGGAACAATCCCCAAACATAAAAGTATAATAAAGTATCGCTGGAAGCATTCCTATCTGGATTCGTTTCAACCGTCAGGGCTACTGCGTTTGGCGTAGTAGGCAAACTGTAGCTCAGGCTGAAAATACTGATGAGGAAAATAAAAAATTTCATGGCAGACGATAGATTAAATGTAATACATGAACAACTGACACTTAGTTGAAAGCGGCAGTTTTATTGGTAATCTCTTTAGCTAAACTTAAGCTTAAACTGTTTTCATTGATTTCAGTAACGTTAAAGTTGGCACTAAATTCAAATCGGTCTTCGAGGTATCGACCACCACTGATACTAATTTGCAGTTGGTGATCCTTGGTTTGCTTCCAGTTTCCTGAATTGAAGAAAAATAAGCCATTGCCACACATTCCAAACGATTGTGGGTTATACAATTGATAATTAATGTTTTGATCTGCGGAAAAACTAAAGACTTTAAATAAGCCATTTTGGTGAATAGTAGGGTTTTTTAGCTCAAAAACCATTTCTTGATCTCCCCACCAACCTTTTTTCAATACCCATTCTTGCTGGATGTTATCGACCCAACTAGCATCTTGTGCGTGCAAAGTTGTAACGATGAGGCACAAACAAAAACTTAATAAAGCGATGATTTTTTTCATAATATTTTTTAGCAAGCGTTTGAAGTTATTTAAAGCTACGATTTATCCTACTCCAGGGTATTGGTTACTTTCGCGCACTAAACCTTGGAGTCTCTTTTTAGCTAAAATGAGTTGAGATTTGGAAGTATTAATACTAATGCCTAGTATTTCGGCAATTTCTCGATGTTTATATCCTTCTACTACGTAGAGATTAAAAACGGTTCGATATCCCGTTGGTAATTTATCTAGCAAGTTCAAAATATCTTGTTCTCTCAGCTTATCTTCGATGTTTAATTGAGACTTAATTTCAATGTTGCTAACTTCTACCGTTAGCTTGAAATTGTGTTGTTTCCTTAAAAACATGAGTGATTCGTTAACCAGAATCCTTCTAATCCAACCCTCAAAACTACCTGTTCCTTTGTAGTGGTCAATTTTGGTCATGACTTTGAATAAACCGTCAATTAGTACATCTTCGGCGTCTTCCTTATTTTTTACGTATCGCTTACATACCCCGAACATCTTTGGGGCATAGCGATCAAAGAGCAACTTTTGTGCTTTCCGATTATCGCGTTTTACAGCTTCTATGAGTTCTTGCTCCGTCACGTAGGTAGTAGTTCGATTTGTTAAGCAAATTAATTCTAGAATAAAGGCTTTTGTTCAACAGCTTTTAAAACAACTTCATTATTTACAAGTTAGGATATTTATAGTTCTTAGACAAGTTGTGTTTTTGGCTTACACTCCATGTTCATTCCTTTTTTCTCCACCCTAAAAAGAGTTGATAATAAGCTGTTCTTACTAGGAAAGATGGCTTTCGTTTACTTTTTGGTGCGTTGACGGTAAAAATTAAGAAAAATTAAGAAAAATTTAAGGTTTCTATTCATTATTTGGGGTGCTGACAGGCGCATTTATCATAAATCCATATATCTTAGTTGTTCAATTAATAATAAGTAAATAAACCATGATGGAGTTAAAAGATCAACAGTATCGGTTGAGTGGGGACGTTGACCCTTTAGATTTGTGCGAGACCTATGGATGTCCGCTTTATGTTTATGACACCGCAATTATTAAGCGACAGTACGAAAAGATCGTAAATGCTTTTTCGGTACCTAAGTTGCGAATCAATTATGCTTGTAAAGCGCTGACCAATATTAATATATTGAAGTATTTTAAACATTTAGGTGCTGGTTTGGATACTGTTTCTATTCAAGAGGTGATGATTGGCTTGTCGGTAGGTTTTAATCCTGAAGATATTATCTATACACCGAATTGTGTTTCTTTTGAAGAAATCGAAATGGCGATTGCGAAAGGAGTTAAAATCAACATCGACAACATTTCGATTTTAGAACAGTTTGGTCAGCAGTATCAGGATGTTCCTGTTTGTATTCGAATTAATCCGCACATTATGGCGGGTGGAAGTTCTAAAATATCTACGGGACATATTGATTCTAAATTTGGAATTTCCATCCATCAAATGCCTTTGGTGCATAGAGTAGTAGAGGCAACGGGGATCAAAGTCGAAGGCTTACATATGCATACAGGATCAGATATATTAGATGCGGGCGTTTTCCTTCAAGGCGCAGAAATTTTACTGAACGTAGCGAATGATTTTGAAGATTTGGCTTATATTGATTTTGGTAGTGGCTTTAAAGTTGCTTACAAAGCAAATGATATCGAGACGGACATCGAAGAGTTGGGGCAGAAAATATCAGCTCGATTCAAGCGTTTTTGTGAAAATTACGGTAGAGATTTGACGCTAATGTTCGAGCCAGGGAAATTTTTGGTTAGTGAAGCGGGTTCCTTTTTGGTGAAAGTGAACGTGGTGAAACAAACGACGTCTACTGTTTTTGCAGGTATTGATTCGGGGTTGAACCATTTGATTCGGCCAATGTTTTATGATGCTCATCATGATATTTTTAATTTGTCGAAGCCTAAAGCTAAACCTCGGATTTATACAATTGTTGGTTATATTTGCGAAACGGATACGTTTGGCGTCAATCGCAAGATTAACGAAATACAAGAAGGCGATATTCTTTGTTTTGCTAACGCTGGCGCATATTGTTCAACGATGGGATCTAATTATAACTCTCGTTTTCGACCAGCGGAAGTGCTGGTACACGAAGGACAAAGTCATTTGATTCGGCGTAGAGAAACGATGGAAGATATTTTAAAAAATCAAATAGAAGCACCTTTATTTAAAGAAGCGCTCGTAAATACTTAAATCATGGTAAGTCGATTACAGTTATTAGGAATATTATTAGTAAGCAGCTTAATTTTTGCTTGTCAGGACGGATCAAAGTCCACAAAAGCGGCAACGAAGGCAACGGACAAAACGGAAGTGACTACCGCTACGCCCGCAGCAAAGCCGCAACAAACGACAGCCAAAGCGAGTAACATCGTAATGGATGAGCACGCGGTCAAAACAATTGCCAATAATAAAGTTACTTTTGTCGACGGCACGAGTTATGATATTCCGGCAGCAGCAGGAAGTACGAGTTTCTTCTTGTTGCGACACGCTGAAAAAGAAAAAGAAGGTGAAAATCCAGGTTTGACTGCTGCGGGCACCAAACGCGCGGAGCGATTGGCAGATATTTTTAAATCGGAAAATTTAGATCGAGTATACACGACGTTCTTTCAGCGGACGATTAAGACGATTGAGCCGGTAACGAATATGATGGGCATCTTCTACAATGCTTATCAACCGAACGACATGAAAACTTTTTCTGAGACCATTTTAAAAAATGATCAAGGAAAGAAAGTTTTAATCGTAGGTCATTCCAATACCACGATGACGTTAATTAATCTGCTGAGTTTTCAGCCTAATAAATACCAGACGATTCCAGAAACGGAATTTGATCATTTGTACTTAGTGCAAATTAGTGCAAAAGGAGAAAGAACGGTCGTTAAGATGAAGTACTAAGTGTAGGACCTCGTTAACTTTAAAGTTGTAAAACCAAGGGCTTCGATTTCAGTATCGAAGCCCTTGGTCATTTTTAAGCCTATTAATTATTAATTTAGTAGGGTCACAAATGCTAGTATTTTAAGCTCTCAAATTATCTCAACACAAAACCTATTGTACGACGAAGCTTAACGTCCGATTTCCAGCAGCGCTAGAGAAATTGAGATAATATAAGCCGGCGGGAAAATCTTGCGTTTGAATGCGGAATCGTTGATGTTGAATATTCTTGAGTATTTTCTGTTGCAATAATCTGCCACTAGCGTCGATAATCGTATAACTCATTTGCTCAAATTGTTGGTCTAAGTTTAGCTCAACGTTGAGGTAATCCGTAGCGGGGTTAGGACTCAGTCGGATTTGATGTGCTGTGGATAAGTCGGCTTCCGTACTCGTAGCGCTGTAGTCGCTGACGTGTAAGCGGACCGCTGCCACAATATTGAAACCAAAGCCGGGAGAGATAAAGGACATAGAATTATTCAATTCAACTAAGGAAGCATATCGTGGTTCTTTATCACGAGACCATAGGAATTGACCACCGTAATCGTAGGCGGTACTAATTGATAGTACCATATCTCGATTGGGAGCGAAAGGAGAATAGTCGATCATTACGAGGTAGCCTGTTTCATCTTCTAAGGGAATAGGGGCAACACCTCCATTGAGTAGATTAACGGTAAAAAACTGATTAACAGGTTCATTACCCGTAACAAAATAATTGGTGCTAGAAATTAGCGTTCTTTCGTCGCCAGTACTAATTGAATCTCCGTTGATATTTTCCCATTTGAAAATTTGGATTTGTAGTAGTTGGCCTGCTAAATCTTGGGGATTTCCTAGCCCAAAAGATACTTTACTCGCAAATTTATTACTACCATTTTTGACAAAGAAATAATTGCCAAAAGCCCAGCTGTGCGGTGCTCCTGGCGGCCAAGCATTATTACCCGGAAAGGCACTCAGCGTGATTCCTGTTTCTTTGGCATAGATAGAGTCTGTACTTATAAATTCAAAGGTTTTCGTATCATTAGTTGGATTTTGGTCAATGGAATCTGAGTATATTTGATAGGTTCCGGTATAGCTTCCGAGGCTAGCATCGGGTAAGAAGCCATCATCCAGAAAAAGCTTATTTTGAACTAAGGTATTTGCGGGGACAGAATCGTAACTAAGCGTATCGGTGTAAACGGTTTGGTCCGCTTCATTTTTAATTTCGATGCTTAGTTTGACGCCCGTATGTAAGTTTAGTCCAAGGTTTTGAATATCAGCTACAAAACCAAAACGTGTTTGTTGATCATAAGGGGTCATGGCATTGGGAGCAATAGCGTAGAATTTATTGATCCCAAGATCACTTTTAGGCGTTGGGTCACTTGCAAAAACGGCTACGTCATCAATTTGCCAACTAAAGCCACAACCAGTAGTAGTGGAAAAAACGGGGGCAGTAGTTTTATCTGCCAGAAATTTGAACGATAAAAAGAGACTATCTTCTCCAGCGGCAAATTCACTGAGGTTCAGAATTACTTTTTGTGGATTGTCGACGAGGTTGAAACAGCCATCTCCATATTGTGAGTTGTTCACATTTTCAAATAATGGAATGCTTGTCCATTGAATCGAATCGGTGCTCCATTCAAGGAAAGTGAGATCATTAAATCTTCTGTAGAGGGTTTCGAATTGTAGGAAGACTTCAATTTTGTCTTCGCAGTTTATTCTGGGAGAAATTAGGCGGACTTCTTGTGCACCACTACAATTAAAATCAGAGTCAAAAAGCATCCAACCATTGTTGGCGGTGGTAGCATTAATTGGGGCGACGGAACTAGGTCCGACGGTAGAGTAGACCCAATTAGCACTTTCTAGTCCGTTGCCTTGGACTTCCTCGGCGGTCCAACTCTCCGGTAATCCGCCATTAAAGTCTTCTGACCAGAAAACTTGAGCGGAGAGGGGAGAAATCAAAAAAAGTAAGGCAGTGGAGCATAAGAAAGAGAGACAGAAACGGCGTAATTTTGATTTCATAACTGTGTTGATTTGTAGTAATTGTTTTCCAGTAGACTAGGTCAGGATCAATTATTAAGTAGCCGTTATTTGAGTGCGATTGTAAACCCTGCACATAAAAAAGCTTGCAGCGGTTTTTTAAGGGGTGGCATAAAACCCAGTTATCACTTTAACCTACCTGTTGGCAAAAAGCAGGTTTGAACGAAAAGCTTGTAGTACAACTACTTTTCGAGTTTTCAAAAAACTTCAATCAAATAATATTTTCCTAAATGTCATTTTAAACAATTTAAACGTGAAAGATAATAGTATAAAAAAGTGTTTACTTTTTTATACTTCAATTGTCTGTAAAATGGCTAGGCTAATGGCTTGAACGTATTTGGGAATGGTGTAGTGCAAGGATTACTTGACAGCTATTTTTTCGGTATTGTGTTACAACGTAAAAGTTACAACATGAAAAAAAGCCTTTCAGGAAATCAATCCTGAAAGGCTTTTGCGATCAGGACGGTTTATTTTTGGATTACAAAACGTTCCGTTCTGGAACCTAATGCTGATTTAACCGTAAGGAAGTAAGTACCATTTGTTAAGGTATTTACATCGATATTGAGTGTTTCTTCTTGAAGGCTTCCGAAATTGTTGTTGAATACCATTCTTCCTGTAACATCAACGATTTCAACCGTAAGATTGTTTACTGCTTCGACCAACTTAATTTCAAGATTTACTTTTTCACTAACGGGGTTAGGGAAAATATTCACCTCATTATTATCTGCTAACACGTCTTCCGTAGAGATCGTAATAGTAGGTTCTCTGATTCCTAAGTGTAAAATTGCTGGAGAGTCGTCACTACCTGCGAGTGCTTCAAAAGGACCGTCCGTTGCCGTAGCACCAGTTCCTAAGAAAGAGCCGTAGTTTAATACGTCACCTAATTGATCTTGTCGTAAGATTGTAGCACTGTATACGTAGTTTTCATTTACTTGCCAGAAAACGAAAGCACCGGTACCGGGTGTTGGGTGAACAACTTGTCCCATAATAAGGTAATGCGCATTATCTTCTAAAGTAATGGGATTCCCTGGGTTGAGAAAATTGGTAAAATCTTCTGCGGGAACGGTAATTAAACCACCTTCGTCTCCTCCAGTAATAGAGTAAGAAGCAAAAGCAACACTAGTTCTATCGGCATCAACGATAGAATCAGAAAGTGTCTCAATTTTGTATAAATAAAGGTTGATGAATCTACCGGCAACGGAAGCAGAGTCTGTTGTACCAGCAGGTGCACCACCATAAGAAAGCCCAAAAGTAACACCAGCTAGTTCGTAGCCACCGCCGTTTGGCATATAATAGTGATTTCCTAACATATAAGAATCATCGCCAGAGTTTGCATTATTGGCGTCGAATACATTGTATCTAAGACCTCCCGTAGTAGCCCCATTTTCTTTAGCAAAAATAGAATCGGTTACGATAAAGTCAAAAACTTGTGTGTTGTTGAAGGGTACGAGGTCAGTAGAGTCCCCTTGTACTTCGTAAGTTCCAGTGTATTGCGCTACTTCGGAAGGCGGCGTCCAAGTACCTGGAAAAACTTGATTTTCAGCCAAAGAATCAGAAATGATATCTCCGTAAGCTAAAGTTTCTGTATAGACAGACATCATTGTCCCTGCATCTTCGATGTTAACGGTGAGGTTAACGTCATCTTGTGTAGCAGCACCAACGTTTTCAATATCCGCTAAGAAACCAACTTCTTGCACTTGGTCTTTTGGTGTTGCGTAGTTTACAGGACGAGAGAAGAAACTATTAACTCTCATGTCAAACTTAGGTAGTGGATTACCATCTAATAATTCTACGTCGTCAATATTGATTGCGTAGGCACAACCTGGAGGGCCGTTACCATTGTTGGTTGTCGCTGAAGTAGACAAAAATTGGAAGGCAAAGTAGAATTGTGTGTTTGCGGCAAATTCAGTAAGGTCGTAAGCTACTGTTACGGGATTTACAGAACCATCGGCTACGCCACCAAAGTCGTTGGCAACGATACCTGGAAACATTTCGATGTTTTCCCAAGTGCTTAAGTCATTTAAGTCTGTACCAATTCTAATTGCTGGACGATCGTTAAAAGATCGGTAGAAAACTTCAAAACGCAAGAAGACTTCGTCGATGCTTGTTGCATCCACTAGTGGAGAAATTAACCAACTATCTTGGTCTCCAAAGTTAGGGGTAATCTGGCAATCATAATCTGAATCAAAAATGACCCAACCGTTAGCGCCAGTAGTAGAAGCCAGTGCGGCGGTAGCGAAATTTCCTTGTGCACCCATCAAAGTGTGCGTCCATAAAGAAGTTGGGTTACCATTTCCTAAGACTTCTTCGGTTGTCCAACCTGCGAGGGTAGGATCGGCAAAGTCTTCGGTGAAAAATGCAGTTTGGGCAATAATAGTCTGGCTTAGAAAGAAAGCCAAACATAAAGGGAGCAATGCTCGCATTGCTTTGGTAAATGTTCTTTTCATTACAAGTGATTTAAGTTAGCAATAATATAAAAAGCATAGAAGTAAAGTTACTTCTAGTAATAGCAAAATGAAGTAAAGGTTTGATCTATTAGGTGCGGTTTAATTTATTTTAAAAGAAGACCAGTTCTAGCTCCAACTTCAAGTATAAAATATTGTAGAAAGGAAGTAGCTTTTAAAAACGCGAGGGATTTATACTAGCACCAAATTCAAGCTTTACGAGAATAGTAAAATAGCGTAATTGTATCGTTTGAAATGGTAGAAAGAGGAAAAATTAAGTGTACGAAAACTAAATTGTCTTCGTACACTTAAGGATGGGTTATTTTAAAAAATATCTATAGCGATCTTTTTTAAGTAACCAGATATTTGAATTAGTAACAAGGGTGTAAGACACGATGTTACTAAAGCAATTACTTTTGGATTACAAATCTTTCAGTTTTGCTTCCTTCGTTAGTTCTAACGGTAAGGAAGTAAGTACCTACTGGGAATTGTTTTACATCAATAGTAACGGTTTCATTTTGAATTTGGCCGTAATCTTTTTGTAAAAGTAATTTACCCGTTAAATCTGTAATTTCTAACATTAATTGATTTGCTGGATCTACTAAATCAAGTTGTACGTTTAATACGTTACTTACTGGATTAGGGAATAAACGAACTGAGTTATCTGCAGAAAGTAAATCTTTCGTAGATACTAAGTCTTCTTCGATGTTCATTCTCATGATCGCCGCAGGACTATCAGATGCAGAAAGTGCCGTGAATGCTTCTGTAGTTGCCGTAGCTCCTTCTCCAATGAACGATCCGTATCTTGGTGTAGCCAGTTCATTTTGTCTTAAGATTGTTGCACTGTAGTTGATGTCTTCATTTACTTGCCAGAAAACGAAAGAACCCGTACCTGGTGTTGGGTGAACCACTTGACCCATGATTAAGTAATCTCCACCGTCTTCAAAGTGAATGTGCTCATCTCCTGGGTTTGCGATATTAGTGAATGCAGAAGCAGGAATAGTAATCAAGTTATTTTCTTCGTTTCCAATTAAAGTGTAAGAAGCGAATGCAATTTGCTCTCTGTCATCTAATCCAATTGAATCTCTAGCATCAATGTTAAGCTTGTAAACGTAAAGGTTGATAAATCGACCTGCTACGCTGGCAGAATCTGACAAGTCTGGTGCCGCAAAACCACCGTAAGTAAGACCGAAAGTTACATCTTGTAAGTAATAGTTACCACCGTTAGGAAGGTGATAGTGATTACCAATCATGTAAGAATCATCACCTGAGTTAGCGTTATTCGCATCGAATACGTTATATCGGAAACTCTGAGTAGCTGGACCTGTTTCTTTTGCGAACAAGCTATTTGTTACTTCGAAGCTAAACTCCTGTGCGTTATCATTAAGATCTGCATCCGTAGAATCAGCAGTTACAGAATATACTCCACTGTAAGTTGCAGGAGTTGCAGGAGGAGTATAAGTAAGATCAAATAACTGGTTTTCTGCTAAAGAGTCAGCAGTGATCATACCATAGTCTTTATCTTCACTGTATACAACTGTACCAGAAGCATCATCTGTAATCGTTACATTAAGATTAACGTTAGATTGTGTTGCAGAACCGATATTTTCAATATCTGCTAAGAAACCAAAGCTTTCAATTTGAGAAGCAGGTGTGCTATAGTTTAAGGCTCTAGCAAAGAAAGGATTAGTTCTCATGTTGTGAGGCTCTGCTTGTACTAACTTCACGTTGTCAATAATCCAGTAGTAGAAATCACATTGCCATTGGAATTTGATTTTTACTGCAGGTTGACCTGCAATTTCAACAGGAATCTTTACTTGGACGATATTGTCTCTTGGTGGCGTTGTTGTTGTCGCTGAGTTGATATCTAAGTCACCATTTAAGGTAAAAGGACCTTCCCAAGTAGCACCATCATCGATACTAACCGAGTAAGAAGCCCAAACACCGTCTGCACCACCAGCATTAGGGTTCAAACGTTGTACTCTTTGTGTAAACTGTAAAGAAAGGATATCAGAAATACCAGATAAATCAAGTGTTGGAGAAATTAACTCCGCATCAATATCTTGGTAAGTAGCACCAATCGTATCTGGGTTACCAGTTTGGTAAGTTTGGTACCAACCCGCTGGCATTCCTACCGAACCACCACAAGCAGAAGTAGGATGAGCGATGCTTTGTGTACCTCCACCGAAAGTACTGAATACACCATCTGCAGCGTATATCCATTCGTGTGGTTCGTTGTTTCCAATTGGAGAGCTAGAGTTAGCTAAGCTAGTCCAACCGTTTAAACCATTGTTGAAATCTTCTTCGTAGTATACGATTTCAGCAGGTCCAGTACTCATACCTGGAACTTCAAATGCTCCAATTCGGAAAGTACCTGCACCAGCATCAAAAACGCCTGGTGACCAAATTCTCACTAAGTAAGTTTCATTTGGAGCTAAACAACCTGAAGGGATGTTCATGAAATCAACACCAGGGGCATCAGAGAAACAGTTAATTGGTGCATTGGATGGATCACAATCGTTTGTGTATACAGCCATTCCGTTGTTTACTAAGTCTCCGTTAGCACCAGTATATTCTAATTGTACAGTAATACCACCGCCTGGAACTTCTGCTCCTAAGGTAAAAGAAAACCATACATCATCTCGGAACCAACCACCAGAACAAACCGATGGGGCAGGTAGACCTAATGCATCTACCGTTCCTACAGTAGTACCATCTATGAAAACGATACTTGCTTCGTCCGGAGCTAAAGTCATTGCCGTCGGTGCGTCGCAATTATCATTTGCCGGTTGGGCATAAGAAATAATTGAAAAACCTAGGATCAGACTTAAGGTTAGTAAGATCTTAGATTTATTAATGGGTAAAAAGTAAAAATTCATAAGCACTAAATATTTAAGTTAAGGAATTTATTATAGAACTTGTTTTAAAAATATGAATCTGAGTAGCGATCGTTTGAAAAAACTGAACGGTGTCAGGAACACAAGGTATATTTATTAATAGATTTTTTAATAGAATGCCCTGATTGGTTCGATCGCTTGTGTATACTTGTGTGTAATAATTTGACTTAATCTTTGTTTTGCTATTTTATCAAAACTAATTTAGACAGACTTTGTTCAAAACTAACTTTGGCAAAGTAAAATTAAGGAAAAAAATCATATTTAAAACTAAAAATTACCCGAAGAAGTCGTTTGCTAAACAAAACTTGTCAAATTAATAATTGATAAATATATTATTATTCGCATAACTAACGCTAAATAAGAGAATTACACTTATTCTAACCAGCGAAAGCTGCCTAATTAATTTGAAAATGGCGATCGAATTCTTTTTTGAGTTGTGCCTTGTGAACTGGAACGACACCTACGCGTTCACATACTTGTCCTCCTGCTAAATTTGCTAAAAAGGACACTTCTTTCATATCTAACGATAAAGCTAAACCAAGTGCTGCTACGCTGATTACGGTATCTCCTGCGCCACAAACATCTGCGATGTTTCTAGCTTGTGTAGGGATAATGGTTGCCTTTTCTTGATCGTGAAGGAATAAACCTTTCTCTGATAAGGTAATCAAGGTATACTTATTTTCCAAGTGACGATGAATATAATTTGCAGCTTCTGTTAGGGAGCTTACATTTGTATGTACTTCAAGTGGAATATTTTGTCGTACTTCTTTTAAATTGGGCTTAAATAGTGTAACATTTTTATAAGCCAAAAAGTTTTGATTTTTAGGGTCTACTGCGGTAGGAATATTGTGCTGCTGTGCAATTTGAATAATGGTTTGAATGACTTTTGGCGTCAAAACGCCCTTGTTGTAGTCTTGAAACAAGATGACATCAATCTTTTTTGTTGTCAAAATACCTTGAACTAAGCGGAGAAAATCAGCTTCTTCATTTGCCGAAAGGGCAAAGTTATCTTCTCGATCTACGCGCAACATTTGTTGGCTTTGGGCAATGACTCTAGTTTTTACGGTAGTCATTCGTTCTTTTGAAAAATGAATTCCAAGGTCGGATAAGTCGTTTTTAGGGAGCAAATCCATGAAAACTGCCGTATTTTCATCTTGACCAATGACGCTACAGAGGTAGGGCGTGGCACCGAGTGCTTTGATATTAAGCGCTACATTGGCTGCACCTCCTAGACGATTGTCGGTACTATGGAATTTGACGACGGGAACGGGAGCTTCTGGTGAAATTCTATCTACGCTTCCTCGTAAATAACGATCGATCATCACATCTCCTACAACTAAAACTTGGAGTTGATTGAAATCTTCAAATATTTTGCTTGAGTTGATCATATGATTGAAGTTCTTTTTGGACTTCGTAGCAGCACTACGGAGGAGAAAAAAGCTGAAAAGTTGGCTGAAAAGATCAAATTATAAACATTTTTAGCATTTTTAAACAACTTCGTTGATAAGCGCACAAATTTAGGTATAGATGAATGGATTTTTAAATTTTCCTGTTCTTTTTTTGTGAGTTTTAGTTTGGGAGCCCTAAAACAGCTTGGATTTTTAGCATGATTTGCTGGGTAGCTCCTTGGTTTTCTTGCAAAAATAGTTTGGCTTGTTTGGAAGCGGCGCGATAATGTTCAGCCTTCCCCAACCATGCTAACCGCTCAGCGAAGTCTTCCGGTTTGTCAATCGAAAAGGCAGCTTGCCGTTCAATCAATCGAATTGCTTCTTCAAATTTCTCATATTTAGGACCAAAAATAACGGGTAAGCCAAAAGCAATTGGTTCTAAAGTATTGTGAATCCCTTTGCCAAAACCACCACCAATGTAGGCGATTTGACCGTATTGATATAAGGCGGAGAGCATCCCAATATTATCAATAATGAGTACGCGATAATTGGCAACCGTGGCTTGTTGGGCTTGAGAATACCGACAAACTTTTAGACGAAGGCGACTTTCTAGTGCAGCAAGCTTCGTCGGATTAATTTCGTGTGGTGCAATAATAAATTTTGTTGACGTAGCGATACTGTGATTGAGAAAGGGGAGGAAAACTTTTTCGTCGGCTTCCCAAGTACTTCCTAAAACGATGACTTGATGTCCTTCCGCAAAATTGGCAACGAGGGGAAAGGTTTTGGCATTACGAGGAATTTCAATCACTCGGTCAATTCTAGTATCGCCACTAATTGTGAGGTTTTTTATACCAATATCTCTTAACAGTTGAGCGGAACGCGCATTTTGGACAAAAATATGTTGAAAATGAAAAAGCATCTTTCGGAAAAGACCACCGTAGGGTTTAAAGAAAGACTGATCGGGTCGAAAAATGGCAGAGATCAAAAAACAGGGAATGCCTTTTTGGTGTAAAGTCGCAAGATAATAGTACCAGAATTCATATTTCACAAATACGACTAAGCGGGGTTGCAGCAGTTCGATCCATCGTTTTGCGTTGTGCGGTGTATCAACGGGAAGGTAATCAATATAATCTGCGAGGGGATACTCCTTGCGAATTTCGTAGCCAGAGGGTGAGAAAAAACTCAGAAAGATTTTGCAATGTGGATATTGTGCTTTCAGCTTTTCGATGAGTGGTCGACCTTGTTCAAATTCGCCGAGAGAGGCACAATGAATCCAGATAAGATCTTGGTCTTTTGCTATTTTTTGGTGGAGGCGCTTCCAGATACCTTTTCTGCCATCTACCCACATCCGGGCTTTGGGTAGGAAGAATGCTGCCAGTTGAATTCCCCAATGATAGAGTTGGATGGCAAGCCGATAAATAAAAAGCATAGTAAGGTTTGGTAAAGCCAAGGCATCTGTAGTTATGCATTGGCGGGTAGTGATCTAGGATATTGAGTGTGCTAATAAATTTAGTAAAACTTTGTATCTGGATCTTCACCGATGTAGAAGGGAAGCGTCCAGCCAATTTTGATTCCATTCAACAAATCAGTCCGTTTTCGATCATCTTTCCTCATCATTTGAAAATCAAAATCACGTCGACTTTCGGTAAAGGCTTGTGTAAATTCGAAACCGATGGTGAGGTTGACTCGGCGATTTTTGCTTAAATATTGGTATCCGATGAATTGATTAAGTGCGAGGCCGTTGGAAAGTCGGTCGTAGCCCTTAACGTAAATGTCGTCGATTTGAATGACGGATCGAGTATCATCTAGGACTCTAATTTTATGTTGCATAAATCCTGCACCTACGGTTAGTCGAATCCCGGAACGTCGATTAGAGGCAGACAGTGGAAATAGTTTACCGATAGAACCACCAAGGTAAAAACCGCCTTCTCGGAGTTGCACTTGAGCAAAGGTACGATTGTTTCCAATGATCTGATTGTCTGAGCCGCGCAAGCCGATCAAGACATCTTCTTTAACAGTATTACCAAAGAAATAAAAGCTTTCGACGCCTAAAATAATATTGTGTTTTCCGGTCATATATTCTACGCCACCACCGATTGCACCACTAGAGCCGAAACGATTAACTAAATCGCCAGCAGGAATTTGGTAGGCATAGGTAATATTTATAAGCAAAGCGCCACCTACATTATCTTTCTCTGATGGTTGGGCGGAGAGGAAAAATAGACAAGAACAAAAAAATAGGAGTAAGGGTATTCTTTTTTGCATCAGCATTTTCTTTTATAGTATTTACTTAATGGCGACGCAGTATGCGAAACACAAGCAAAGACAGCCTTTTAAATATATGATTGGCAGTTTTGATAAACGAAAGAACTTCTACCTTTAATAACGAGTAGAAAGTAGAAAATGTCTAGTCGATTGGCTAAAGAAAGCAGCTAAAGGCTCAATTTTGCCTAAAAAGTATCTTATAACATCGCAATTATTGCAAAATTAAACATTTTAAGCGATCCTTTTAAGTCTCAAGGCAATTTTGTCTTAGTAATCTTACTGTATTTCGTCTTGCTATTTAGCAAAAGAAATAATTGCGACGCGCTTAACGTTAGCTTTTACGGAAAGCATTCGTGGTGTGTAATTTTTTGTGCAGTTGGAAAGCAGCAGAATTCTACCGAAAGTTGACAATAGTTTTAGAAAAAGAAATTATCTTTGTGGTCTAAATATAGAAAGATGAATAAGATACAAATGGTTGATTTACAGACGCAATATCAACGAATTAAAGCGGAAGTAGATCAAGGAATTGGCGATGTCCTGAATAGTTGTCAATTTATCAATGGAACTGCGGTAAAAGAATTTACTAAAAACTTAAAGACTTATTTGGGCGCCAAACACGTCATTCCCTGTGGAAATGGAACGGATGCCTTGCAAATTGCTTTGATGGCATTGGACTTACAACCGGGGGATGAGGTGATCACGACGCCTTTTACTTTTGTGGCTACGGCGGAAGTGATTGCTTTATTAAAACTAAAGCCGGTCTTCGTTGACGTTCATGCGGATACTTTCAATATGGATGAAACCAAATTGGAAGCGGTGATTACGGCGCGCACAAAATGTATTATTCCGGTGCATTTATTTGGGCAGTGCTGTAATATGGAAAAAATCATGCAAATTGCGGCGGCGCATCAATTATACGTCGTTGAGGATAATGCACAAGCCATTGGAGCAGATTATCATTATTCGGATGGTCGAGTTTGCAAGAGTGGAACGATGGGACACATTGGGACGACTTCTTTCTTTCCGTCTAAAAACTTGGGTTGTTACGGAGATGGCGGTGCCATTTTTACTCAAGATGATGTATTAGGGAAGAAAATACAAGTTATTGCGAACCATGGTTCTAGTGTGCGATATTATCACGATGAAATTGGCGTAAACTCTCGCTTGGATTCGGTTCAAGCAGCGGTATTGGACGTTAAATTGAAACACTTAGATGATTATGGTCGTGCTCGAAAAAAAGGAGCAGATTTTTATAATACGCATTTGGATTTGCCGGGGATTCAAACGCCTGTCATTGCACCATTTTCTACGCACGTTTTCCACCAGTATACCTTGATTATTGAAAATGACCGAGATCAGGTCAAAGATCACTTGACCGAAAAGGGAATTCCCACGGGCGTTTATTATCCGGTACCGTTACACTTACAAAAGGCTTATCGAGGAGATGGATACAAAATGGGTGATTTTCCAGTTTCGGAAGATTTGGCAAGAAAAGTGCTGTCTTTACCAATGCACACAGAGTTGAATGAAGAAATTCAACATTATATTATTGATGAAATTAAAAACGCAATTTTAGCATCGGTCAAATCGTAAATTTCTCCAACAACGACAACATTAGTTCGTTGTGGATTTTTATTTTTTGCACCCAAATTTATATCTACTATGAAACGAGTACTTATTACTGGAGCAGCCGGCTTTTTGGGCTCTCACCTTTGTGATCGATTTATTAAAGAAGGTTGCCACGTAATTGGAATGGATAATCTGATTACCGGAAATTTAGCAAACATTGAGCATTTATTCCCACTGAACGAATTTGAATACTATCACCACGATGTTTCCAAATTTGTACACGTACCTGGAGAATTAGATTACATCTTACACTTTGCTTCTCCTGCTAGTCCGATTGATTATTTACAAATGCCCATTCAGACGTTAAAAGTAGGTTCTTTAGGGACACACAATCTATTAGGTTTAGCCAAAGAGAAAAATTCTAGACTTTTAATTGCTTCTACTTCTGAAGTATACGGTGATCCATTGGAACATCCGCAGACGGAAGAGTATTGGGGAAATGTAAACCCGATTGGTCCCCGTGGTGTATACGACGAAGCAAAGCGTTTTCAAGAAGCGATTACGATGGCTTACCATACGTATCACGGTTTAGAGACTCGAATGGTTCGAATTTTTAATACTTACGGTCCGCGGATGCGGGTAGATGATGGTCGGGTATTACCGGCATTTTTCTCGCAAGCAAGTCGCGGAGAAGGATTAACGGTATTTGGTGACGGTTCGCAAACGCGTTCTTTTTGCTACGTTGATGATTTGGTGGAAGGAATTTATCGCTTGTTATTAAGTGATTACCATATGCCTGTCAATATTGGAAATCCACACGAAGTAACCATTAAGGAATTTGGGGAAGAGGTGTTAGAGATGGTTGGCAATCCTGCGGCGAAATTAATTTATAAGAATTTACCACAAGATGATCCAAAACGAAGACGACCGAATATTAGTAAAGCGAAGGAAGTCTTAGATTGGGAACCAACAATTTCCCGTGCGGAGGGCATGCGTCGGACGTACGAATACTTTAAAAAAGTAGTTACCGTTTAAGGGCATCAGCACGTTTGGCGGTTGAATTTTAAACCACTTCATTTTACTAAAACGCATATTGAACATGTCTAACAAAAATAAAACCTTATTAGTAACCGGAGGTGCTGGCTTTATTGGCTCGCATCTTGTTCGATTGCTAGTAAATAAATATCCGGATTATCGTATTGTGAATTTAGACAAACTCACTTACGCTGGTAACCTTGCCAATTTAAAAGATATTGAGCATAAGGAGAATTACAGTTTCATAAAAGGAGATATTGTCGATGCTGTATTTCTTGATGAATTGTTTGCGACGCATCAATTTGACGGCGTTATTCACCTCGCGGCGGAGTCGCACGTTGATCGTTCGATTACCGATCCAATGAGTTTTATCAATACCAATATTATTGGAACTGTAAATTTGTTGAATGCAGCACGGAAAGTTTGGGGAGATTTTACCGACAAACTTTTCTATCACGTTTCAACGGATGAAGTATATGGTAGTTTGGGCGAAACGGGTTTCTTTACCGAAGAAACTGCTTACGATCCTCGCTCTCCTTATTCGGCTTCGAAGGCAAGTTCTGATCATCTGGTACGCGCATATCATCATACTTACGGAATGCCGATCGTGATTTCGAATTGTTCCAATAATTATGGTTCTTTTCAGTTTCCTGAAAAATTGATTCCACTATTCATTAACAACATCAAGCACAAAAAAGCTTTACCCGTTTACGGAGATGGCAAGTATACGCGGGATTGGTTGTGGGTAGAAGATCATGCGACGGCGATTGATTTGATTTATCATCAAGGAAAAGTAGGGGACACCTATAATATTGGTGGCAATAATGAATGGAAAAATATTGATTTGATCCACGTACTTTGCGATTTGATGGATGAGTTATTGGATCGACCCAAAGGCGATTCTCGCAATTTGATTACTTACGTGAAGGATCGAGCAGGACATGATCGTCGTTATGCCATTGATGCTTCTAAGTTAATGAATGAGTTGGGTTGGGAACCTACCATTCAATCTACCGAAGGTTTGAAAACTACCGCGCAATGGTATTTAGCTAATATGGACTGGATGGAAAACATCACTTCCGGCGACTATCAAAAATATTATCAAGAACAATACGCAGAAAGATAAAAGAAAATTAGACAATAGAAGCAGCGAATAGGCCTTACTGCTCGATATTAGAAAAAGAATAATAAATAGTCTAAAACTTCTAAAAATTTAAAATCCCGAGCTTCGTCATGAAGTTCGGGATTTTTTTTGTCAAAGCGGAATAGTGATTTTTAAAAGAAACACTTTTCCTAAGTATGAATGGCTTTGATTCCGGGGAGCTCTTTTCCTTCCAAAAATTCAAGCATTGCGCCACCGCCCGTGGAAACGTAGCTTACCTCTTCGGCTAAGCCCATTTGGTTAACGGCTGCGACAGAATCGCCACCTCCGACGAGTGAAAAAGCACCTTTTTTGGTAGCTTTTGCAACAGCTTTCGCAATCGCCTTAGTTCCTTCTGCGAAAGCGGGCATTTCAAAAACACCCATTGGACCGTTCCACAAAATTGTAGCAGATTTAAGAATCACTTCCGAAAATTCTTTTTGCGCTTTCTCTCCAATATCTAAGCCCATCCATCCTTTGCGAATGCGCGAACTGTATTTCGTTTCTGTTTTGGCATCAGCCGCAAAGCGATCCGCAATCACAGAATCTTTAGGGAGGTAGATTTTTACATTTTTATCAGCTGCTTTTTTCAACAACTTTAAAGCAAGGTCAAGTTTATCCTCTTCGACGAGTGAATTTCCTACATTACCGCCTTGGGCTTTGAGAAAAGTATAAGCCATGCCACCACCGACTAAAAGGTGATCAACAAAATCAATCAGGCGATCGAGGAGTAGGATTTTATCGGATACTTTTGCACCGCCAATAATTGCGGTGACGGGTTTTTCTGGATCGTGAAGTAAACGATTAGCATTTTCAATTTCCTTTTGCATTAAGAAACCAAAAGATTTAGCCTTGGCTTTGAAAAATTGAGCGACCGTCGTAGTAGAAGCGTGTGCGCGGTGCGCCGTGCCGAAAGCATCATTGACATAAAGCTTGGCTAGGCTCGCTAAGTTTTTGGCGAAAGCCTCATCTCCCGCAGCTTCTTCTTTGTGAAAGCGAGTATTTTCTAATAAGAGTACTTCCCCTGGTTGCAACGCTTTGGCTAATTTCTTAGCATTTTTACCGACCGTTTCTTCCGAGAATTGCACTTTCTTGCGGAGCAACTTATTCAGGTGTGGAATTAGATGTTGTAAGCTAAATTTTTCCCGATTGATACTACCATCTTCGTTTAATTTTTTTTGTGGTCGACCAAGATGAGACATCAAAATTACGGCACCGCCGGCTTTTAGAATATGTTTGATGGTTGGTAAGGCCGCGCGGATCCGCGTATCATCGGTGATTTTATATTTATCATTTAAAGGCACGTTGAAGTCAACTCGGACGAGGACTTTTTTATTGTTGAAATCTAAATTCATGTTATTTTTTTGGTGCTTTGCCCAAGTGCCGTTGGTGCCACTTGAGTTAATAAGTGATTTAATTCCGTGAACTACTTAAGTAGGTTTACCTAATAAATTTACTAATTTATGACGAGTAAATTTTATTTCACTCTTCGTTAAAAAGCCTTGAAAACCACTAGGTTTCCTGCATTTTTCGCCTCGATTGAAGCAAAATTTTCTTCCGTCAAAATCACCAATCTATTTGGTAAACCTACTTAACTGCTTCCGAAAGCAATGATACGCTTTTTTTATCGCGAGTTGATTCTTTCAGGTAGCGCGTCAATTTTGAATAACAGATACCCACTTGGATTTTTCTGCGAATTTCAAAGTTGCTTTTCATTTTACGAAAATAAAAAAACACTTCTAAAAAGTAATTCTTAGAAGTGTTTTATTTTTGGGTATAAAAATGAATTTTATGTAAAGCTACGATTAGCCCATGACCGTTTCAGGTAATTTGGCAACCATGTGTGCCGAATCTGCTAAGCGAGCAGAATAACCTGCTTCGTTATCATACCAGGCAATTACCTTCAACAACTTACCATCCAATTTGGTTAATGCTGAATCGAAAATAGAAGAATGCGGGTTGCCAATGATATCGCTAGAAACGATTGGTGCATCCGTATATTGAACAATTCCTTTAAGACCTTGTTCTGATAATTCTTTAAACTTCGCATTAATATCAGCCAAGCTAACGTCTGCTTTAATTGTACAGCTTAAATCAATCAACGAGCCCGTTACTACAGGAACGCGAACGGCCATTGCGTTTAATTTTCCTTTGATTGCTGGATAAACCTTAGCGACGGCAATTGCAGCGCCGGTCGTAGTAGGAACGATATTAATTGCAGCAGCTCTTGATCTACGCAAATCACGGTGCGGTGCATCTTGCAAACGTTGATCTGCGGTATAACCGTGAATGGTTGTCATCATGCCTTGCTCGAATCCCCAATTTTCTTCAATAATCTTTACGACGGGTGCCAAGCAGTTGGTCGTACAAGAAGCATTAGAGAAAATAGTATTAGCCGCATCCACTTCGTGATCATTTACACCGAGTACGATCGTTTGAATACCTTCACTTTTTGCAGGAGCAGAAAGCAGTACTTTTTTTGCTCCTGCGCTGAGGTGCATTCCTGCCTTATCTTTAGTGGTAAAAATTCCTGTACATTCCAGTACGAGGTCAATTTGCATATCTTTCCAAGGTAGCGCAGCAGGATCTCTTTCCGTTAAGCTACGGATGGCTTTACCGTCAATAATGATTTCTTGATCGGTGTGGGTAACCTCTCCGGGGAAAGCTCCTTGTGCAGAATCGTACTTGAATAGGTGTGCGAGTGTTTTATTATCGGTAAGATCATTGATCGCTACGACTTCTAATTCAGTACTTTTTAATAGGTTTCGAAGGGTAAGTCGACCGATTCGACCAAATCCGTTGATTGCAATTCTTTTTGCCATTTTGATGATGTGTCTTGTTATTCAATTTTAGTTAGTGTAAAAATAACAATAATTACTTAAAAACCAAATAATATCCCAACTTTTAGCATTACCTTAACTTGCTAGTAGCCTCTAATGATCCTTTACATTACGGTAGGGGATAAATATAGATAGCGTTAGCGGGTAATTTTTTAAAAGTTCTATTCATTATAACGCGATTTGGAAAGAGTTGTTTAGTACAAATAGGTAAAGAAATAAGATATTTTAGGATAAAAGGCAGGAGTAGAAGGAGGGTAGTGTGAGATAAAGCGTAAAAAAAATTAAAAAATAATCTAAAAGTTTTGATTTTAAAATAAAGGTTATATCTTTGCCTTGCTTTTGAAGAAAAGCGTTAAAAAATGAAGATAAAAAGGATTGATTTCGTTAGTTATTTCGGCAATGTTTTCTATCTTTGTGACAAGCTAAGCAGCTCAATTCCACCTGATAACGTACTCGGAGTTTACGTTAACCGTGATTTCTAAAAAGAGGTTACGGCTAATGATCAACGGCCCGTTCGTCTATCGGCTAGGACGCCAGGTTTTCATCCTGGTAAGAGGGGTTCGATTCCCCTACGGGCTGCAAAAGCATTTTTAAAACCCTTTCAAACTTCGGTTTGAGAGGGTTTTTAAGTTGTGGTGGGGGGTATTTATTGGTTGCTCTCCTTTGAGAATAAAAAGTGCTCAAAAAAACCTTCCCGTCACGATGAAAGTCCTTTTCACTTCTATAAAAACTTCAAGCGGAGTATTGTGATTCGCTAGCGCTTCAATCTTTACCTCGGTGAAATCATTGGCCGCAAAAGAAATAGAAAAGCTTTTGCCAAGCAATGCGTGTGGTAGTTCAATCTCAAAAGCGCCGTGCTGATCTGTTTGGTATTCCCCCAATTTTAAGGTTTTCTTCAGACCAAATTTGAATGGTTGCTTTCGCTAACTTTTTCCATGCTTGAGTTGCTTCACCCTTGAGGATACCGTGAATTCGAATTGTGGCGTTGGTGGTTGTATCTTGTAAAAGATGATAGGTGTCCGTTTGTATTTTTTTTTGTTGAGCAAATAAATCTTGACTTCCCAAGCTTGCTAAGAAAAAGAGACCTACAAGTTTTGCTTTTCGCCAAAACTGCTTAAAACGATTGCTTGTTGCTTTCGAATGATTAAGTTGATGCATGGAGGCCTTTACACATAAATTACCATTTTGATCTTTCTACAGTTTTTCAATTTCTGCATCACTTTTTTGCGCAAAGCAAGTAAGTAGGTTTACTGGTAGTATCAATTCTCAAAAGTACAACACCCTCGCACTCGTCTCTTCATACTCTGCAATCTGCATCGTGATGATTTTCTCCGCTACACTTTCTTTAGAATATAAAGCCACTCGTCCTTCCAAACCGCAGAGTCGTACCAGCACTCCAAGGTCAACAAAATCTCTGATTTGATATTTAATTGTTGATTCGTACGGGCTTCCCGCGTAGGCTTGGTGTGTAGATAAACCATCGGCATCTCTTTCGTAATAAAGCCCTCGTGCACTTTGGTTGCCTTGGTTGACGCTAATGCAACGATGGTTAAAACGACCGCTGATGGCTAGTAATCCCGTAGTTTGTTTCGCTTCTAGATTGTATTTTTGTAAAAAATGGATTCCAATTTTTTTAAGGTTATTTCTCGTCAATCGTTCGGGGCGAATAACGAGCTTTTTCACTTTGCCTTGCAGGTGATTTTCTGCGACACTCAGGGTAATTGCTGCGCCGGGTTTACATTTTTCTAAGGCTTCGAGGAGTTCATATAAATTCTCTACGGGCTGACTATTTAGTTTGATCAGGTAGTGTGGATGGCGAGCGAGTAAAGTCGCTAGTTGCGAGTTGGCGGCGGGACTATTTTTGAGGAGACTTTTAATTTTTATTCCTTTTCTGCCATCCCAAGTCATCCCCGTATATTCAAATTCTTGTTCAAATTCAATTCCTAAGAACGGGCGAATGACACGACCTACTTTACCCCGTTTGGCGGAGTTGATAATTTGATGAATTAACTTTTGGGCTAACCCGCCGTTCAAGGCATACGACAAATTTAATTGTTCTCGGGAATACCGCGTATTGATGCCAATGACTTCCCCGCGCGTGTCAATCAAAGGGCTACCACTACAACCTTTAATGATCAGCGCATTGTGTTCAATGTATTTCTTATGACCGGAGACGCCGGTGCGATCGACATTAATACCAGATATTTTTCCATCCGTTACGTAAGTTCCTCCGTTGGGTGCTGCTACGACGCAGACGGCTTGTAATTCCTTTAGTTCTTTTTTTGAAAAAGATAGGCTGGGCAGAAGGGGAGGATGATGCTTCTTGGATTTTTTGGATTTCGAAAAGCGAAGCACTGCAAGGTCATAAAAAGTATCTGCGCCAACAATTTCTAAATTGTATTTTTTGCCAGCGATGATGGCTTTGAGTTTACCTTGCTTGGCGAGTACAACGACGTGTTCGTTCGTGATGAGATAGACTTCTTTGCTGTTGGGTGGCGTATAGCAAAATCCGGTGCCAAAAGATTCCGTTGGTGTGCGCTCCACGAGCTGTCGAAAATAGAGCTCACTTTTTTTATCGGTCAAGCCACGAATGCTGCCTAGTTCCGCGGGTTCTTCCACAACAATTCGAACCACTGAGCGCTTTACTTTTTGAATAAGGCGATCTTTAAAGACTTGTGCTTGCAATAAATTGGTGCTAAGCAACAGCGCAAAAAAACAAATTAAAGAAGGTGTAAAATTTTTATTCATAGCTGATTATGATTTGAGTTGAGCTAATATTTTATCCGCAGCGGTTTTATAGATTTGGTCAGGATGATCGCTCGGATATTTCGAAAGGGTATCGCTAAGCTTTTGAAAATTGGCTTGCGCTTGCATTTTATTGGGAGGGGAGATTTTCAATTGTGCCATGCCGAGATAGTACAGTCGAGGAAGGTAAAGCTCGGAATCTATGCGTACTTTTAGATTTTGAAATCGTTCAATCGCTTTCGCGTAATTTTGTTTTCGGTAGGCTACCGTTGCTAAAGCAAAAGCGCCATAGTCTTTTTGTTTGATCGTTCCGGTTTGTAATAAACCTTCGCTAAGCTGAACAACTTTCGCATAGTCTTTAATCAAATAAGCCATCCTAATATTTTCTTCTATAACTTGCGGATCTGCTGCGGAGCCAACTTGTTCTTCTTGTTGAACGTAATTTGATTTGGGGAGGCTTGGTGGCGCTTCTATTTTTTCTAAAAAGGCAAATTCGGAAGGGAGGTTTTGAAAAGGATTGTAAAAGAAAAGAAAAACGCCAACCGCGGCAGCGGCTAATCCTCCGACGAAAAGACTTCTCCAACGGGTATTCCTTTGGATCGGAATCGATTTTGAAAGAGGTGGAGCAGTCGAAGTCCTTTTTTCTTTAAGCGGTATATTATCCCAATCTAAATCGGTGTGCTGGATACTTTCTGCCAATACCGTTTTAAAACGCTCTTGCGCTTCCTGCGCAGTTTCTTTGGTCCGCTGATATTGGAAAGCCGCATCAATTGTTTGCTGGTTGGCTAATAAATCTTGAGTTGTTGCATCTTCGGCGAGTAATTGCTCGAAAGCGGTACGTTGCGGCGGGGTTAATTGGTTTTGCAAATAATCATTGACTAAAGCCAAATGAATGGCTTCGATGTATTCGCTCAATTCGTCGTCAACAGCAGTTTGAGTGGCAATGGCTTGGCTCGTATCGGCGTCTAGCTGTTTTAAAAGATAAGCTTCAATTGTTTCTTCGGAAAAATCCATGACGGTTGAGTTTAATTAAATTTGCAAATAGGTAAAAAGTTCATCATTGTGTCTAGCTTTTAGCGGCTTTCCATTTGGAAAGATCGTGCATGGAAATAGTAGTTTGATTAGATAAGCCCTCCGTCATCACAAAGTGGATGAAGGATTTGCGGTCTTCGTCGGAAAGCATTGGATCCATGTGCCGCAAACTTTGCAGAAAAGATTGAATGACTTTTTGGGCGAGTAGTTTTAATTCTTTTCGACAAAAAGCAACGGCTTGATCTTTGACCTTAAACGATTGGTCTTTGAGCTTTGCGAAGCAGTCTGGATCGATAGTGTTTTTGGTAATTCTGAGTAGCCTTTGAAAATAGAGATTAAGTAAAGCTTTATTCGCGCGCGAGTTGAGCACTTTCATTGATTTTTCTTGGTAATTGCGATCTTTTGCAATTTGAATCAAACTCTTTCCTTTCAGCTTGAAGTCATAAATCAAATCTCGCTGATTGGGCTTTAGGTCTTTCACCGAGGCTAGCATGGCTTCTTGTAAAATTTCTTGCGTCAAAGATTCTTCGATCAGGATGGCAAGTTCTTCCTCGTTTTGTTGATAGCTAACTTCACTGGAAACGATCATCGGTTCGTCGTCTTTACTAAGCATTTCTATTTTCTTTTTATTGAGTACGTTGGAAAGCTTCTTGGCGTAAATACCTTTGATGTATTCAAAAATATTTTGACCCAGCGTATATTGTTTTTCCTTGACATTGTTCCACGCATCTTTCAAGCTTTCGTTAAAGATGGCATCACAGTTAATATCTTGACGTTGTTTGATCTTGTAGAGATAACTATTGATGGCCAAACGACGCAAGTCCTGATCAATCCAAGTCCACATTTTTTCTTCTAGTAAAAAGTGATCTGCCGTTTTCACTTTAATACTGTAATCGACCAAATTGAGCAACTTACCCGTTTCTCCTTCTGCTTTTGCAGTTGTTGCTTTTAGATAGGCGTACAGCTTTTCGAAGATGTCCGTCGTAGCGCTGGGAGCAATGGGATTGATTTTGATTGCTTTAATGAGTTGCTCAATTTTAGGATGTGCGTATTGCACTAACCATTCTCTTACACCCGCTTCGTCGATAAAATGTTCGAGGCAGATATTTTTTAGCAGTAATTCTAATCTTTTGAGTAAGCCCTTGCTTACTTTTCTGTAGCGAATATCTTTGCGCAGCAGCTTCATTCCAGTTTGAAAAAGTTGATCATAGGTAGTTGCTCCGGCAAGTTTACTCAACTTCATTTCGTGAAATAAATTTTTGGCAATTGGTGCCATCCGTTTATAAATCCAACTGAGCAGGATCGGGTCTTGATCTTTTATACCTTGTAAAAGTTGAGCTTCGGTGTAGATAGTCTGAATCATTGGTGGTCGCGGGGATATTTGTATGGTATAACAAAATAACTCCTCTAAGGTAAACATTTTCTGAAAATCTAATAAGATCATAGTTAGTCGTTTTTAAAGTAGGAGGTATTCTTTTTAACGAATGATTGAACTGCTTTCTGATCTATATTATACTCCTGATAAAAAGGTTAACAACTCCTCTTTTTTAAGGAATTTTTTTTACTTATAATTAGTCTTGCCGTCCAATCCATATTGTCATTACTTAAAAGCACGAAGTAAGATTTACAGTAAGCAATACTTTATTTCTGTTAACCTTTTGCTCGAATCGCTAATAAGAAGTATAAGAACTTTGGTATTCTTACTAGATAATATTCGGTTTTCGTATAGTTCTACGTATTTTTAAAGGAATTCTTATTCATTTGAAGGAAATCCAAGATCCGGGAACGACTTAAAATTTTATTTTCCCTCATTATAAATTTTACGATCATGTTGAATTTTATGACGAATGTCACCATCCTAATTGCTGTTTTTTGTTTTTTTCAACCCAACGAAAAAATGCAAAAGAAAGCAGATCCTACTGCTCGTGTGACGACGGAGTCTATGCCGCAGTTTAAGCTCGAAAATAATGCTAGTTGCTCTGCCGATTACACGGCTTGTCTGACTCCGGATGAAATTGCGATCAATACGGCAAGTGAAGCAGAGGCATTTATGTTGGAGACTTTTGTGAATAGCATTACCGTTGCACAAGAACAACAAATTGGCAAAGATTTTCACGAGCAAATGAAGTATAGCTACGTTACGGATGCACGTTGGAAAAGACTTAATAAGATTTTAAATAAAATGCGGCCTTATTTTCTACGACAAGAAATTAACTATAAAATTTACTTAATCGAAGATCCGGTAATTAACGCATGGACCGTTCCCGGCGGGAATATTTATTTTACCACGGGGATTTTAAACTTTGCAAAATCCGACGATGAATTGGCTAATATTATTGGTCATGAAGTTGGACACAACGAATGCAAACATACGCATCGACATTTAAAGAGAAGCGCGGGAACCAATCAAGCGGGAAATATGCTGGAAAGCATCTTTGGCTTAAAAGTCGATCCTCAACTGACCAATCTCGTAGTAGAAATATCAAGTATTCCACTCGTTTCTTTTGGTCAGGTCGATGAATTACAAGCAGATCGTACGGGATTTTATCTAGCGAATAAAGTAGGTTATGATCCTATGAAAGGATTAGCATTTTGGAAGCGCTTAGCGAAGCAAGAAAAAGAGAATTTTTTCGAAAAGTTTATGCGTTCCCATCCGTATTCAAGTACCCGCTACAATTGTGGTAAAAGTTACCTAAACAGCAAACGTAGGTAAGTGCTTATCTGTTGCTCTTAAAACGATTTTAAAATAATTTCTTAGCGCAAAGGCTATCGCTCACCGCTGCTGATAAAAATATTATTGCTATGGAAACAACGATGCATCGACCTCAATGGACAAGTTTTTTGCTGATGATGCTAGGGAGTTTTATTTTATTTACCGGATGCATTAAAGATCCAGAATTGATCAGCTTGGAAGGAATGGATTTTATCAAGCAAGATAGTGCGACCGTTTGGACAACCATCACGGGAAAAGTCAAAAATCCAAATCGAATAGGGGGGAAGGTGAAAAGAATAAAGGCTAAAATTTCCATCGAAGGAAAAGCGGTAGGAAGGATTGATACGGCGGAAAGTATAAAAATGAAAGCTCGAAATACGCAGTCGATTGCTTTGCCTGCGGAGATTGATTTAGCCGCATTTTCTAGTCTTTTTCCCGTAATTATGGCGCACGATTCGATTGGTGTAGAAGTAGATGGCGTCTATCATATTTCGCTCGGTATTGCCACGACCAAAATTAAGTCGAAGACGAAAACAGTAATGCCACTTCGTCAAGAAATTCAAAATTTGATTGCCCAAAAATTAAATAAAGATGCTTTCCAAATCAAGCGCATCAAATTGGATGGCATGGGCATTGGGGCCAGTCATTGGGAAATGAAGATTGTACTGAAAAATGACCTTGGGATTGATTATGCCCTCGATTCCGTTGCCTTAGCCTTATTTTTTCCTGACGAAGAAGCCGCTTTTGGAGCCTGGGAATTAGAGGAGGCCATTTCAATTCCAGCGGGCAGTTCGGAAACCATCACCGCTAAAGTTGCGATTAATAATATTCGGGTGATGCAACAATTGGCTTTTAATCTGTTTAGCGCAAAAGAAATTAAAATCGTTGGCAATAGTCATATACATCTCGGGGGTTATCCATTTATTATTCCGCTAGACCAAACGGTTCCGTTGCTAAGCTTATAGTTGAACTGCTTAAGGACGAAGTATTACCGTAGAAGTATAATCAGATTGTAACACCTCATTAGCCGCTTCCTCTAAATTATGAGACTTGTCGATCGTTTTGAAGACTAATTTTGTGTCACCTACTTGAATGGTATCTCCATCCCGCAAGAATACCTGCGCATCCTTTGGTAAGCGCTTTTCATTGCCATTAACGTAAGTTCCGTTGAGACTGGGGCCTTTGGGGCGCCGCGTTCCGTCGTCAAGCAATTGGTAATGAAAACGATGGAGAAAGTCTTTGCTTACTCGAATATTGGCGTGGCTTCGGCTTACGTAACGATCGTTCAGAATGGGAATATCTACTTCAAATCCTTCGCCTGCTGTTCCAAAAAAGTTATCGCCTAAAAAGATGTCATAGGAAGCGGTTGCTTTGCGTTCGTCGTGAATGACCAACCAACCCGCAATATCCGCTGCGGGACGATTCGCTTTTGGAGTAGCACTTTTGGGAATAGATTTCGCGGCAGGATTTATTGTTTCCGCTTCGAATGGAGTCGGCGTGACAGGTGTCTTCTCTACATCTGCGGCTTGGTACACATTATCAAAGTTGATATTGATCTCAGGGTGTTCTGTGGGCGCAGCAGCAATTTTTTCTCGCAAGGATTGCTGGCAATGTTCGCATTGCTGATTTGCAGTGAGCTTTGATAATTGCTGACAATGTGGGCATTTTATTTTTGCCATAGGTGAAAGGGGATTTATTTTAAAAAAAATGCAGCTTTAAATTTCGTCATATTTGGTCTGCATACCAAGTTCGTTGGTTACAATTTCTTCGATTATCGCAGGTTTGAAAATAAGCTTGATCAAATCTGTACCGAGTAAAATGATATCATCTTCCTCTAAGTAAACTTTGTCGCTAGGACTTAGTCGAAAATCTGGTGAATTGACAAAGGTTCCATTCCTGCTCGGCGCGCTATCGCTCAGGCAAAAACGGTAACTGCCATCTTTTTCTTGCGTTACTTCAATGGAGGCGTGTTGCCGACTGATTTGAATATCATTAATAATAATTTTATCCGTCAAATCGCGTAAATCTCCTTGTCGACCAATTGTATTTAAACCTTCGCGTAAACTGTAAGCCATTGATTGTCGTTCATCATTTCGAATTAGCCAAGCGATGATTTTTGGATTTTTTTTCGGTTCAACTCGTACTTTTGATTTTTGTTGGAGCTGAAAAATTTCGCTCAAATCTTCGGGAAGATCTCCAATGTATCTTTTGAAAAAAAGTACGACGGCACTAATGAAAGTATCGTACACCGCATGAATCGTTTCGTCTTTATTGGGTTTTACTGGCTTGAGATTATTTAAAGCATAAGAAACGAGATGTTTCAAATGAGTGGCGTGAATGGTACTGATATAGTTTTTGTTTTTTAAATGCTCATTAACTTTATTGAAGTCCAACTCACGACCATTCTCCCGTAAAAATTTTGGATTAATTTTCTTTTCCTGCTCCGTTAAAATAAACTCATAAATGGTTTCTAGTAAATTATAAAACTTTCCCGGTAGGACTTTCTTATCATATTTCAGTGCATTAATGATTGTCCAAATATCATTTAAAATACGGGCATAATTCGTCGAGTGATTTTTGAATTGATTTGAACGGCTTTCCATCAAATAAGGTGTCATGGTAGCGGGAATACTAGTCTTTAGGTATTTTTTATAAAAAAAACGGACGAGATCACTCACCGCAATTTTGCAAGGAATAATCTCTTCCAGCTGAATCTCATTGAGGTCAAAATGGGCACCAACATTACCATAGTTTTGAATATAAGTAATCGAGTAGGGGTGATTGGGCACCAGTTTTTTTAAATCTTTAATCGTCAAAGGATTTGCTCGGTTGATGAGGTGTGCTTTACCCGACTTTAGTAATAGATACTCCAAAACACCTTCCGCCATAATTCTACTCTTCGTGAGAAAAACTTTAGCATCAGTTTCCGTTAAAGTTCGAAAAATCGTTTCTTCTACTCTTTTAAGAAATTGCTGCTGATACGCGTCGTTGGAGGCGACCACTTTATCTTTTTTGGACTTGGACATACACAACTAGGGGTTAACAAACGAAATAAAATTTACGTACAGGTGTGAAAATGCTAGACCAGTAAATTACTTACTATTTTCCAAACAGCTCACACTACTCAGCTCCGTACTCATAATATACCATTTATCCGCTATTTTTTCTAATGAAAAATTTTGTTCGTAAACAACGCCGGGCTTTTCACAGTTACGGTTATACTTTTTTATCGGTTTTAAATCATTTTTAGGATCTACGGAAAGGTATTTCATTTTTATGATTGCTCGCTTTCCATCATTGTCAATTTCTGCTTTGCTATAAATTGCCGTTTCGGTAATTCCTCCAAATCCTTTGTCCTCCGAAAGGAACGCCGCTTTATCTTTCCATTTTGGATTTTTTTGTAACAAATAAGCTTTCTCGGTTTGCTGTTCCCCTAAATTACTGACAAATTGAATGACTGTTTCCATTGCGGAGGCACTTACCGTTGCAATGTTCGTCGTCGTAGCAGTGGTTTCTTTATTTTCGTTTAAAAGATCAGGTAAAGGCGCTACGGGAAGGGTCAACCAATACCAAAATCCACCTAGGAGGAGTAGTACGAATAATAAAATCCACCAAGAAGCGTAGCCCTTTTTTTGCTGTTGCGGAAGGACGGGCATACTTTCTTTAACTGGCTTTTCTAGCTTGGGTTGAGGTTTTTCGGTGGGAAGAAGGGCTTGCCGTTCGTCGGCTGGCTGGCTGGGGGGAACTGCCGGAGGTATTTCTTTTTCTGGGGTTTTGTTGGTTACAATAAATTGATTATCAATGTTTTGGGTGTTGTTTGGCGGAGAGGTTGCCAGCTCCGTATTGGTTGTTTCTTCCACCTTGACTTCCACCGTTGGTTCAATTGCTGCTTTTGGTGTTTCCTGATCTGGTACTTTCCTACTTGGTATTTCCTTGGCTATGTTTTCGGGAGTGAGCGTTGGAGGAATTTCTATTTCCCTTTGCTCCACTGGCGTTTCGACGGGCGGCGGTGTAAGCTCAGTAACGCTAAGATCGACTTGATTGACGGCGGTAAAAAACTCTTGCATACTTTGGTACCGATTCTTAGGATCAAAAGCCATCGCTCCCAAAACTAGCGCATTGAGATCGTCAGAAATAGTTGGATTCAATTTCTTTGGTGCGATGAATCGCGCAGTATTAGTTTGATCTTGAATTGGTGGAGATTGCCCCGTAAGCAAAAAATAAAGCGTTGCCCCCAAAGCATAAATATCAAAAGAAGGAGTAATCTGCGCAGCAGGATCAAGGCCTTCGTGTGCAGTATAATCTAGCAAGGTTTGATCTTCAAAACTACTTAATTTAACAAGGCCATCTTGCTGGACAAAAATAGCGTCTGGATTAACTTGACCGTGAATGATATTTCGATCGTGTAGATATTCTAAAGCACTCCCTACGGTTAAAATAGCTTGAAGGCATGCTTTGATTTTTAAATCAGTAGTTTTTACCAAGCGTGTCAAATTGGGACCGTCAATATTTTCCAAGACACAATACGCCGTATTATTTTCTTCAAATAAATCTAGTACGCTAAGGGTGTTGGGATGACGAACATTCCGAAACCCCTCCGCTTTAGTCATGAAAAGATTTTTATAACGCGTAAAATCTTCGAGGTGATTTGGCGCTACGGCACAATCAAATCCTTTACTTCTTTGGCAGTGAATTCGAGGAAAAAACTCCTTCAAAATGACGAATTGTCCCTTGGCAGGATTAAGCGCTCGGTAAGTCATTTGCCGTTCGTCTTGCGCTAAGCATTGAGTGATTTTATAAGTACCTCTTTTTAGCAGTGTATCCGGTGGTAAAAAGTCAATCGGGTTCATCATACAAATTCATAATTTTAAAACAAAATATCAGTCATGGGAATGCGCTGTTGAACCGGGAATTTAAATATGTTTCCAGCAATCTCAACGCTGGCGTAACCGCGCGCCGTAATTCCTTTTTGCTCCGTGTTCAAAATGTCATCCAGTCGCCCCAAGATAGAAAAATTATTAATGTTAATGGCACCAATGATGAGTGCTTCTTCTTTCGCCTGCAACTGCTGAACTTGTTGTAAAGACCAGTTTCCAATTTTATGTCTTTGGTCTCCTACAAACAAATCCAGATCGACTGCTTTCAGGGTATAATCGAAGGGGAACGGATTGCGAAGCGCGACTTTAGCCATCATCTTACTTTGGCTAACGGAAACTTGTTTGGATTCCACCGATTGAATATGTACCCCACTTTGAGAGAGTTGCGCATTGATCATCGTTTTGAGCTGCTGCCGCAAATCGATTTCTTGTTCCGTAACGGCTTTGATGACAATTTCTTTGAAGTAACCGTTGATCGTATATCGCCCATCGACTTTAATAACGACGGCTTCTTTTTGATTTTCCATCGCGGCAAACAACTCGGCAAAGGATTTAAGGTCAATTTTTGTCTTAATTTGAATTTGGCTGGTATCGTGTGCTTTGATTTGAATCTGCTCGTCACTAGCGGCTTCTCCCACAAAACGTTCATCAATAAAAACATTCGCTTTCATTTTAACTAAATGTGCAGGAATCAAATGATGATTGTTAATGGTAGTCGTTAATTCCGCTGTTATAATATTAGCCTGAAGCGCTAAAAAGTTAACAGCATTTAAGCGTTGTAGGGTAGGGTATTTAAAAGTACTCAATCCAATCGCAATTCCTGCGAAGGCTAAAACACTCAGAACAATTTTGCTGGTTTGGCTAAGATTCATAAGCTTGATTATGGATTGGGAAACAAAGCAGTAAAAATTACGATTTTTTTTCAGTTGTCCAAAATAAAGTGTTAAATTTAACTGTGAAGTAATCTGTTAATCCGCTTTTCAACATCAAAATAGCTGTCAAACGGACGCGGTGCATCTCTTAGTCCCAAATCGCGAAATTTCCTACAAGAAGACTTATAAAACCCATTAAATTTGAGTGCTGACTTTTTTTTCCAAATAGAAATTTTAAAAGACGGAGCAGTCGTTAAAACGCTTCCCAAAATTCATACAGATAAAACCATCACTATCGGTAGAGATGAGTCTTGTAACATTACTATTCCCGACGTTCAGATTTCTCGCCTACATGCTAGTCTACGCTGTATAAACGCTGCGGTCTCCATCACGGATGAAAATAGTACGAACAGCACCAGACTCGACGAGCTAGAGCTAGTGCCTCACCAAGCGTACCCCATTACGGATGGTGCACAGATTAAATTTGGAGATGGTAAGTATGGACTTAAGATTCTTATGAGTGAAGCAGAAGTACAGAAAGAATCTTCTGCCACGCCCACGGGGAAGAGTGAATTGTTTAATTTGCTAGAGCAAAAAAATAGCATCCTGATTGGTCGTGCCCCTAACTGTGATATTGTCTTAAGTTCTTTAATGGTTTCCAGAGAACACGCTCGTATTGACAAACAAGGGGATCAATATGTGATTTACGATTTAGAATCGACGAATGGTGTTTTTGTCAATGGAAAAAGAATCAGTGGTTCGGTTGCCATTGGCTTTCAAGATAATATTTCGATTGGACCTTCCAGTTTTTATTTACAAGCAGGAGAAGTTAAGCGGCCTTACGCGATTGTGGCGGACAATATTGAGAAGAAATATCCTGATGGTCACGTTGGTTTACAAAAGATGAGCATCAAAATTCCATCGAATGAGTTTGGTGCCTTAATGGGCCCTTCTGGCTGTGGAAAATCTACTTTGCTGAAAGGTTTGAATGGGGCAAATCCAGTGACGAGTGGTACGGTAACGATTCAAGGTCTGAAGTTAAACCAAGAAAATTTTAGAATTTTAAAACGCAATATCGGTTATGTACCGCAGGATGATATTATTCATCGGGAATTGACCTTGTCCCAAACGATGTACTACGCCGCAAAACTCAGAATTGCGGAAGATGTTACCGACGAAGAAATTGACAAAAAGATAGAAGAGGTACTTGAGGATTTGAACATCGCTAATCCGGAATTGCGAACCAAGAAAATTGCAGAATTATCAGGTGGACAACGCAAGCGAGTTTCTATTGCCGTAGAATTATTGAGCGATCCAACCATTTTGTTTTTAGACGAACCAACTTCGCCACTTGATCCGGAAACCATCGCCGATTTTTTGGGTTGTATTCAAAAATTAACTGAAGATGGGAAGACCGTCGTGATGGTAACGCACAAACCTTCGGACCTCCAATATGTCAATAAAGTCATTTTCCTTTCGGCGGGCGGTGCTCATGTATTTTACGGGAGTGAAAAAGAACTTAAGGAGCATTTTGGCGATGAAGATATTATTAAAGTTTATGCGGAAGTGAAGACCGTTGAAAAAGCAAAACCTTGGAAAGAAAAATGGCAAGCGGAAAACGAGCATTCGGAAGTTATTACACCTGCCGAAAAAATAACGGAATTACCGAGTGCTTCTGGTTTGCAACAATTATACTGGTTGTCTCGTCGCTACCTTAGTATCAAACTCAACGATCGGAAGAATCTCCGCATCTTAATGTTACAACCCATTGTCATCGCCATTTTGATGGGCTTGATCTTTAATCACTTTGATTCGAGTGTTTTATTTTTAATGGCGATTTCTGCGATTTGGTTTGGGGTCAGCAATGCAGCAAAAGAAATTGTCGGAGAGCAACCGATCTACGAACGAGAACGGATGTATAATTTGAATATTCTCAATTATATGTTTTCCAAATTGCTTGTACTTTCATTATTTGCTTTTATTCAAGCGGCTACTTTCGTAGCAATTATATATTATTTCTATCATAACCCTGGCGAAGGGGCGGAACCGTTCAAAGGATACTGGAGCAGTACCTTTTTTATGTTCTATTTGTCTTTTTCTGCGACGCTATTTGGCTTACTCATTTCTGCCTTTTTTGAGACGACCGAAGAAGTTATGTCGATTGTACCGATTGCTTTAATTCCACAAATTTTGTTGGCAGGAGTGATTGCGCAGATTGATGCAGACTGGAAAAACATACTAAGTTATCCAACTTTAGGGCGATGGGGAACAGAAGGCTTTTGCCATTTACAAGATGATTTGGGAGTGAATGCAGCAGGAATAAGTGATAGTTTAGGAGTAAATATTCCTGTTTTTGATCCAATTCAAGATACGATGATGCACCAACCCGGGAATGCTGTTAACCATTTGAAGTTTTATGGTAATATAGCTGAGGTAGATACCGTAACTTGGACATGGTCGAATAGCTTTCAAAGCAACGTACTATCTATTTTGGTATTAAATGTAATTATTTTTTTAGTGATCTTTATTTTACTCAAGCGGAAAGATAAGCAGTTTTAAAAGTGGTTTTTAAATTAGGAATATGACATTTGAAGAATTTTTAGAACGATATAAATATAAAGTTCCAGATGATTATCTGGGTGGAGGAGGTTTTGGAAAAGTGTACAAAGCTTTTGACGATACTTACGATCGCTGGGTAGCGCTCAAAATAGCAGAGGTGCATCCCGGTCAAGAAAACCTGAGCCTTAAGAAAGAAGTGGAAATTGCCGCCAAAATTCCACCGCATCGTAATATTGCCAACTACGAAGTTTGTTACCGTTTTAATCAACCACACGGCGTTTATGATTATGGTGTCTTACAATATTACGAAGTAGGAAACTTATCTCAACTGATTACTAAAAAGCAATTAACGGAAAAACAACGCACTACCATTGCGAAAGAAATCATTCGGGGACTAGCACATTTGCATAAGCATAAAGTCATTCATCAAGATATGAAGAGTGCTAATATTCTTATTGCGCACCGCACAAAATCACAAGAGTATATTCCTAAGATTACAGATTTTGGACTGAGTAAAGAATTTAATGCCAACGATAAGAGCTTCATCGTAAATAGCGTAGTAGCAGGAACTTTGGCTTACGGCGCACCGGAGCAAATGGCTGGAAAAGACGTTCGCGAAAATGCAGACTTGTGGAGCTTAGGCGTAATCTTATTTGAACTTTTTACCGGCAAAATTCCTTTCTATACCACGCACAAAAATGCCAATTCGGTCGACGCCCGAGCAGATATTATTCAACAGATTCGGTCTGCTAAATTACCAGCTACCATCAATACAATTCCGCAGCCTTTCAAAGAGGTAATCGAAAAATGTATCGTCGTCGATCCCGCTCAACGCTTGAAGTCCGTTGCACAAATCTGGTCTATTCTCAAAGGACAAAAACCTAAAAAGGTAGCGATCGAAGATGTGCCACTCGTGGGAGAAGAGACGGAAGTATTAGGCAAAGAAGAAAAGCAAACAATAGTCGTTTCAGAAATGGACATTCCAGTACCTGAAGCTCCAATCGCGAAGCGAAAAACGATCCTCGCCGAAACAATCAAAGACTCTAATCCTCCAGCCTTAGCCACGCCACTTCCCGAAAAGAAAAAACAAAATTGGCCGTTAATTTTAGCTGCGAGTATGGGATTGCTTGTTGTTGTTTATATTTTGAATGGGATGCTCTCAACGGGAGGAAGTGACCAAACGAGTACGGGAAATATGGGAGATTCTACGGCTATCGGTTTTTTGGGGACTCCTATGGATGCTACATTAGAACCAGCAGTGGAAGATCCAAAAAAGAGTGACAATATTCCTGAAAAGGAAAAAAAGTCATCTAAGAATAATAGTGCCTCAACGAAAAAAGGAGGAAGTTCTACGAGTAATAAGCCCAAACCAGAAACGGGGAGTTCTACGACTCCCACGGCACCACCCAAAAAAGAACCAACGCCAACACCGCCCGTAGCATCTCCCGACGATCTCGCCTGGGAAAAAGCTGAAGCCCTTGGTACAACTAAAGCTTACGAGGATTACTTAGCCGCTTTCCCGAATGGTCGTTACGCTGCAGATGCTAAAGCAGCTTACATGAAAGCGCGCAAAGCTGGGAAAACAAAAGTAATTCCCACAGCATTAAAAGAAATCGGACAAAACATGGTGCGTATTACTGGCGGTAGTTTCGAAATGGGTTGTTCTCCTGATCAAGATCCTAAATGTTCGAGCAATGAACAACCTGCTCATCAAGTACAAGTAGCTTCTTTTTCACTTTCGCGCTACGAAGTAACGCAAGCACAATGGGAAACGGTAATGGGCAGTAATCCTAGTCCGAATAAAAATTGTCCGAGTTGTCCGGTGAGTAATGTCTCTCATCATGAAGTATTAGATTTTATTGATAAACTCAAACAACAAACGGGAATCAAATATCGCTTGCCTTCGGAAGCGGAATGGGAATTTGCAGCGAAAGGTGGTACGAAAGGAAAATCAACAAGCTACGCAGGAAGCAATGCCTTGGCGGGGGTGGCTTGGTATAGCGGGAATGCAGGTGGTAGTACTAAAAAAGTAGGTTCAAAAACAGGTAACGAATTGGGACTAAAAGATATGAACGGCAACGTTTGGGGATGGACGGCGGATTGCTATTCCAAAAGTTATAATGGCGCCGCCAGTAATGGTCGGGCAGCTCGAAAAGGAGATTGCAACGCGGCCGCATTGCGAGGAGGTTCTTACAAATACGAAGAAAGTAATTGTCGCAATACGAATCGTCGCCGCTATCAACGAGATCGCAAACAGGCAGATTTTGGTTTTCGCTTGGCAAAGTAAACTACTTAAGTGCGTTCATAAGAGCGTGGAGAAACATACTAAATCAGTTATGAAAGTTTATCATTTCCAACAACTAGGAAAAAGAGCTACGCAGGAAGATGCTTGGGGCGCAGAAAGATCCTTGGGCTTGTTTGTCGTCGCAGATGGAATGGGAGGCGCAGCGCGCGGAGAAATTGCCAGCAACATTGTCGTGGAGCTAATGACAACGGAAGGGAGAAAGGGGAATTTACCAAGCACTGAAATACAGTTGCAAAAATTAGTGCAAAATATTTTACAAAAATTTACGGAGCGGTCACATACGCATCCTCACGAAAAAGGTTCTGGCGCGACGATGGCCTTGCTGAGTTGGCAAGCTCATCAAGCTTTGATCGCACACGTGGGAGATAGTCGCGTTTATCATATTCGTCCGAGTGAGGAATATTGGTGGCGGACCAAAGACCATTCCTTTGTGCAAGAATTATTTGATTTGGGCGTGCTAGTAACGGAAGCAGAAATGAAGAAACACCCACAGCGCAATCAATTAACGAAAGTGCTACGCGCACTTGAGGAAGGTAAACAATTGAGCGCGACCGTCACAACGCTTCAACCGCTCGCAGGAGATATTTTTATGATTTGCAGTGATGGTGTATTGGAAGCTTTTACGGAGGATAGTTTGCAGGCACTTTGGCGTGAGGAAAACTACCAACTAGAAAATATTGTGATGCGTATGAAAACGCAATGTGCCAATGAGAGTACCGATAATAACACTGCGATCTTTATTGAAGTAGAAGCGACGGATTTAAGCACTTAATTTTACGAAAGCATTAAATTTGTCGCCGCAATTTTAAAAGAAATTACGTAGTATTTAGTAAAGCTTTTATGCTGCTTTCTGCTGACGAAATGAATGTACCTAGAATCAGTACTTTACTCTGGAAAAACAATTTTTTCTTCTTCAATTCTTTGTACTAATTTCCGCAGAGACATTACGGGTTGCCCTAATTTTGCAATCGCATCCGTGACAAACCTTTCGGAATCTTTTTTGATATCCTTGATTTTTTCTAAAGACTTATAAACTTTATTTAAGCCCCGACTTACCGCTTTCGATTCTCGTACCAACCAAGCCTGATCCAGTTCTAAAATGTCGGGAAGTTCTCCGTAGTAACCAGATTTTTCTTTGTTAAAACCTTTAAATTCCAAGGCAAGATTCAAGTTGTTTTGATCGAACAAACGGTTGTAATAATCTTCTAGGTAAGCCAAGTCGCTGGCAAGTACTTTCTTTTGGTATTCAAGGAAGTTTTTATAATCTTCTTTCAACAATTTTATTTTAGCTTCAATCTTTTTGAGTTGATCAAAGTCTTCCAATTGATCCATATATTTCTGGTAACTTTCGATGGCGGATCGGTAGCGTTCGTTCGCTTCTTGCGCTTGCGCTAAATTGTACAAACCCGCTTGATCGGCTGGAAAGTTTTCGTGATAATCCGTCCAGTAGGAGAGGGCATTCGGATATTGTTCGTCCACAAAAGCCTCAGTACCTTTCGCCGCTAAACTTTGGGCGGTGGGACTTTGATCGTCAACGGGAATTGCCACAAAGCTTTGCGTTACTTTTTGAAAAGCTCTCGTTAATTCGTAATCATTTTTTGCACTAAAATATTTTCCTCCGGTAGAAGCTGCAAGGTATTGTAAATCTCGTTCGGCAGCGGAACCTGCCGGAATATCAAAACCTACCGTGTGAAACCTCAACCAGCTAGGATAGTCTGCAGCTTGATTGGCTTGGTATGCATAAACTTGTGCGGGACGAATGGCACCACAAGTACTCGCACCATCGCTCAGCACTACGACTGTGCCATTCGTAAAATTATTAATCCGTTTGTGATCTTCCATCACGCGTTGTGCCTGTTCGATCGCTTGTGGTAAGGGCGTTCCTCCTCCCGTCGCAATGTTTTGTTCAAAAAAAGCAATGGACTCGTTGAGTTTATTCGAAATATAAACTTGAATATTACCCGGATTTTTGCCACAACCGCCCGCAAAAACCATTACGCCGACGTCTTTCGGTTGCATTTGTTGCTGAATATTTTTTACCGTTCTCAAACCAGCATTAGCCGCAGCTTTAATTTTCAACTGATTACTGCCCGGAGCAGGTTTTCCCATACTTCCCGATACATCCAATAAGAAAAGCGTAACTGCTTCCGACTTACTCGGTTGGGTAGGTTGATTGGATTTGCAACGTTTTTTACCGAGATTTAAAAGGACTTGATGATTTGTTTCTGGTTGTGGCGCGAGGCTAATCGGAGCATTTCCCATTCCTTTTGCCCAAGCTTCTTTCCGCCATTTGACAACGGTAGCATCGTTTGGGTAAATGGGAATAAAATCAGCAAATACGGCTTCTCCTACGCTTTGCCACCAAGCAGCACAAGCGCGGACGCTACTAATATCTTTTTTAGTTTTCTTGTTCGTACTCGCAAAAATAGCGTCCGTTGCGTAAAATTCTGCTTTCAGTGCTTGCTCCGAAACAGTAGGATCAAACTGCTGTTGTTTGGCGTAACGAATGGCTCGCGGCAAATCATATTGTACGTGCGCAATGATGCTCGTTTTTAAAGTGCTTGCAATGCCCGTACAGGAAAAATTGACTTTATTACTTAAAAAAGAAGCTGCCTTGTCGAAATGATCCTTCCAGTGTGTTTCTACCGTCGAACTATTATTATCATAAGCGACCCGGTTTGCTTTATAGGCATCGTAGAAAGCAAGCATTTGCTGCATTTTCTCGATGGGATGGTTGAATTTATTGCTAATAATATCCAACATCTCAGAGTAAGTGGTATGATAATACGCCGTGGGAAATAGATTGATTAAATTTCCTTCTGCAATAAAATCTTGCCGATAATTTCCGAGTTCTTGTACGACCCCAATGAGCTTGAGATAGCGATCAAAACGAGCTTCTTTATCGGCGGCGCTGGATCCTTTATCCACGAATGCTTGGTAATCGCAAATGTCAGTTTTCGTTTGGGCAACAAGAATTTGACTGAGTGATAAGCACCCAAAAAGTAAAATGCTATAAATGGAGGAACGAATCATAATTCGATGAGTTTTAAAACAGGTTCTCTAAAGTTCTCTAAAATAAGGAAACGATTAATCAATCATTTCCTTATTTTGAACAAGAGAAAGGGAGAATCAATAACTTGCGTTTATCTTGCGCCTAAGCGATCAACAACTTGTTTGAAGTATTCTTTACCAACTTCTAATTCTGATAATTTATCTTGACTAAAATTAGTAGCAATGACAAAATTGAGATTCTGGTAACGCTCAATCGCTTTGGGATGAGAAGCGTACATACTTTCAAAAAGCGAGGGAAGAATACTTTTTTCGACGGCAACTTTTACATTATCTTTGTCAAAGGCACTATCCCAACTTTGTGGAGAATTTAAGAAAGCTTTGGTACGATTCATAATATCTTCCATAAACGCATTATCGTTGGTCGCTTCCGAAATGTGTTGCCAAATTTTAGTCGCTTCTCTTGGATCATAACCCGCTTCTTTCATGTAGATTAGACCGACTCGATCCGCTTGGTTTTCATCATCTTGGCTTTCTTTTGCTTGACTAAAACCAGTATACACACTATCAAAATCTTTGGTTGCCTTAGCCAGTTCGGGAGAAATACCCAAAGTTTTTGCAAGCCTTTTAATCATAAAATCTTTTGTCTTTTCACCAATTAAAGAGGGCTCCTTATAATGGATGCGGCTATGTTCGTGCGTAACGTGTGTAATTTCGTGACCAAGAATTGCCGCTAATTGTGCTTCGTTCTCAATCATTTTCATCAAACCAGAGTGAATGAAAATCATTCCGTTGGGGAAAGCGAATGCGTTGAATGCAGGATGTTCGATTACATAAAAGCGAAAATCAATTTTAGTGGCATCGTCATCTTCTAGTGCTTTTTGTACTTCAGGAATGACTCGTTCGCCGACGTAATTAGCGTAAGCTTGGACTTCTAAATCTTCGATTAACTTAAGTCGCATCCCGCCAATTCCGAGCATCCCACCAGATAATTTATTAGCAACCGAAGGGAAGTTTTTAGAAACAATTGCCGTTGGGGCTACATTCGTAATGCCTTCGAAATTTACAGTTGCTTCGACGAGTTCTTTCAGAATGGCATCTTTTTTTGCTAGGTAGTTTGGACAGATTTTAACTTTTTCTGCGTAGACAAAACCGTCTTTTTTACGGCTACCTTCGATCTTTGCAAACATCCCTACCATTTCTTCGTCCATATGCTTAGCCTTCATTTTTTTCCATGCTTTATGGTCGAAGCCCGTAGCGGAATAATCACCGTGGGCACTTCTTTCATGAAAGCCAGAGATTTCGACCTTCTCACTCATTTTTACACGGCTACCATCCAGCAAGGCAATTTCTCCGTCCCAAGCTTCAAGGACACCTTCTAGTTTTACTTCCCAATTTCCTACGTCAGTATGGACTTGTATGGTACGGGCATATTTTTTACCTTTTTTAATCACACCTTCAATACTAATTTTCATACCGGCGAGAATATCTTCTTTGTTTACTGCTTTTTTCTTTCGGTTGATAAATTGAGTTTCTTCCGTGACCGAAACCTTATCAAGTGCCAAGGTAGCATCCGTGATATCTGTTTGCAGCATGGTGTAGGGCGCATCAAACTGAGTGATGTGAACCTTTTTTAAATTAAAAGGAATTTCTATTTGTGCAGACAGCGTTCCAATCGTTAAACAGCTAAAAAAAATGGAGAGATAAAAAGATTTGAACATGTTGTGTAAGTTTTTAATTAAGTTAATGTAGCTTGAGCTATTTAGATTTGAAATAACTCATCGTTCATTGAGTATTATCAATAATACAAAAAGGTTAACGAATAAACTATAATAAACAGGAATTGTTAGCAATATTCTGCTATTTGACTAGTGTAAAATACTTAAATATAAGGATTGCGTAAGATTTTGATCAGGAGATCATTATGCTTTTGGTGAGGCACCATTTTTTTTGTGGAAAGTATAATTTGTTTCAACACGTTGATTTTTTCGAACAACTTCTAAGTGAATTTCCAAATTGCGATAGCCGCAAGAAGTAGTATTAAAAATAGAATGCCGCTTAGTACCAATTGCGTTGCACTAAATTTTTCTAAGTATTGAAAAGGTCGTTTAGGGGTATTGGTAGGTTTCGTTGTTTGTAAATTTGTATCGGCTTCGACTCGGCTCGACGGGTAAGCTTCGATGCGAATTAGATACATAGAATAATTGTCCCGAGACAGCTGTGCACAATGCTGTTGGATCATCGTTTTGCATGCTGCTAAATCCAAGTTCTTTCGCAGCAGTTCGCTCAGTGCTGAATCAGGCCAAGCTTCCAAAATACCATCGGTACAAAGCAGGAAAAAATCACCCGTTGAAATATCGTTTGAAGGAATAAAATGAAACTCAATTTCGCTAGGATGGCTCGTACCAGAAATAGCACGAAGAATGACATTTTTCTTAGGGTGGGTTAAGGCTTCCGCTGGAGTAATTTCTTGTCGTTTGACTAACTCCGATACCAGCGAATGATCTTCTGTAACATATTTGAGCATTCCGTTCGCACCAAAGTGATAAACCCTGCTATCACCAATCCAAGCAATTACGGCTCCTCGTTCAGTTAAGTTTAGATAAGTTAAGGTCGTTGCCATTCCTTTGTAGGCCGGATTTTGAATTACTTTTTCTTCTAGGCTGGCTTCTACTTTTGATAAAGTCTCCGTTAATAAGCGTCGTTGTGCGGCTTGGAATTGTGTGTCAGATTGGAATGGAATAGGAGCAGTTTGAATTAAGCTAGGAAAATATTCACAAACCGTTTGTGCCGCTAGATCACCTTTGGCAGAACCTCCAACACCATCACAGACCAAGAATAAACGATCTTGCGTTTGGGCCGTGTCCGGCAACGGAAAAATAGCATCCTCGCTATATTTTCTTTGACCTTGTTCGTTGAGGTAAACGGGTTGATCAATTTTTATTTTCATTCGGATGTTTCCACATTAGATGATAACTATTCTTACTAGTCCTTACTAGGCGAAGGAATCGCTTCGACGAACAAGTTATCTAAAAATGATTAAAACCGCTAGGATCTCTAGGACTTCCCTCAAAAAATCTTTCCTACATCGCCGCATACCCATGCTGTTAACCTTTTCCGGTGGCATTTAATAATTAACAAAAGATGACCAGTTACATTCTTTAACGTAAGTCTTAAAATTCCCAAAATGAAAAAGAATCCCTCCTTTGATGAAGCTTTTTTAAGCTACAGCGAAATTGACATGAGTTTTAGCGAAGACCAATCTTTGCATTGTTCCTTGAGACGATATTTTAAAAGCAGAGATGGTAAACAACACATTCAATACCATATTGATCACTCTCAGCATAGTCTATTACGAGCCGGACAACGAGCGATTCCTCCCGAAGTTTTGCTCTTAATGCTAGATTTCGGAACTGCGTTTTTCCGACAAGGAATGGTTTTCTACGCCGTCCTAAATAAACATATACCGAGTGGAATAAAACCTGCGCTCACCAAAAAACTTAAAAATCTAGTGGTGGTAATGGGTTCGCACGGCAAACAAATCGTGACCTGCTATTATAGTCGAAATCCAGTGAAATATTTACGGAAGAAGAAGAAAGAATTATCGAAGCACTACCGATAATAGCAGTATTTATGCTAGTATTTATGCTCAGGCGTAGGAGAAAGTAGTTCGTGGAATTTAGGCCTTGGTTTAGTTTCGGGAACTACTTTTTTGCTATCAAAAAGTAGAAAGTTGATTTGCTTTTAGAAGCATTGTCGCTCCCTTATTTTAGCAAAGTATCTCCGAAAAAATTAGCGAAAAGGCATTCTGCCAGCTTGTAATCTTACTTGCGCTAAAGTTAGGCTTGCCGATTCTGTTTTGATGAATGATCATCGCTTTCAACTACGATACCAATGGTTCAAATTGCAGAAGGAGGTCGAATGATATGCAGCGTTAGCGTAGAGTTATTTTTCTAGAAAAGCTTTGTTGATCGGCATAAAATCTTAATTTTTAGTAAATTGTAGCGATTTTGGCGTCTATCATAGCTATGGTGGATGTGAAGAAGACTTTACGACTGCTCTTTAACGAAGTTATGATTAGATGAAAAAATGCCTATGCTGCCTTCTTTGTGCGCTTTGTTTTTTAACTAAAATATCGGCGCAACAGCAAGCCTACGAAGATAGTCTGTTACAGCTTATTACGAAAGACCTCGATCAGAATTTGAATACCGATCTTGCTCAAGATACGCGTATTGAAGAGAAATTTTTGTTGGGAGAATATTTAGTGCAACGCCATCCGGAACAAGCCGAGCGTTACGCCGACGAATTGGTACAATTACTGGCTAACGTTCAGGATAGTGCAACTTGGGCTAGACTTAATTATATCTATGCGGCGAGCCATCGTTGGCAAGGGAATTACAAAACGGCACTAGCGTACTATCAGACCAATTACGATTATTTTAAACGCAATAAAGAACGCTTAGCACTTGCATTTTGTAGCAAAAAGATCGGCTTAATCAATATGTTTTTGGGTAACAATGTAGTTAGTCAGGAATACTTATTAGCGTGTGCCGCAATTTACCAAGACATTGGGACGGCCAAACAAATCGCAAGCATCAATAATTCTTTGGCTAGTTTTTATTTGAATATTGACCAAATGGAAAAGGGCCTGGAGAGGTTTCACGAAGTACTAGCACAATTTACCATCCTCAACGATAGTTCGGGATTGGCGAGTGCTAATGCTAACCTAGGTTATGTTTATCTCGAGTTGGGAGAATTTGAAAAAGCAGAAAGCCATTTGCTGGCACAAAAAGGGTACAACGAAGTATTTCCTACTTTACGGGAAATGGGTTTTCATTATGATTTTATGGGCTTGTTGCGGCAAAAACAGGGTCGTTTGGAAGAAGCGCTAGTCGAACACAAAAAGGCGCTCAATATTCGCGAAAAATTGAGTAGTACGTACAACCTCTGTGAATCAAAACTCAACATGGGAGCGGTGCTCATCAAGTTAGGGAAGTACGCCGAAGCGATCACACCGCTCAAAGCCGTCTTATCTTTCGAAGAACATGAATCGCTGAACCAAGAACAGCTTGCCAATAGTCTGCTTTCTCAAGCCTACGAGAAGAAAAAAGATCACCTCAATGCGCTCAAACATTACAAGGCTTACAGTGTCATCAAAGATTCTATTTACAACAAAGAGTCAATCCAAGTGATTGCCGAAAAAGATGCTCGCTATAAAAAACAGGAACAGGACGCTGAAATCGCTTTGCTAAATAAGGAAAATGTCATCACTGCGGAGCGCTTGAAAAACTCACAGCTCATTATTATTGGCGGTAGTATTGCACTGCTTTGCTTTGGCTTTCTTTGTTTTTGGATTTATCGAATGTATCAGCAAATTAAAGGACAAAATGAAATCATCCACAATACCTTGAACGATAAAAACCTGCTTATTCAAGAAATTCACCATCGGGTAAAAAATAACTTGCAAGTAATTTCTAGTTTGCTAAGTTTGCAGTCTAATTTTATTAAAGATGAAAATGCCAAAAAAGCGATTACAGATGGTCGGAATCGTATTAAATCTATGGCGATCTTGCACCAAAATTTATACCGAGAAGATAATATCACTGGCGTCAACATCAAAAACTACTTTAGCAACTTGGTCAAAGAAATTTTTAATTCGTACCAATTAAATAAGAGAGCTATCGAACTCCAATTAGATATCGAAGATATTGTTTTGGACGTAGATACGGTCGTTCCTATCGGCCTGATCACCAACGAATTGATTACCAACGCTCTCAAATATGCTTTTGTCGAACAAACTAGCCCAGCCGTCATTAAAGTCGTACTCAAAGAAAAAGAAGATAGCTATCGTTTAGTGGTTAGTGATAATGGTATCGGTATCGACGATGATATTTTGGAAAGAGATCCCAACGAAAGTTTTGGGCAGTTGATGATTCATGCCTTTATTGCTAAACTAAAAGCGCAAATGAATTTTGATAATAAAAATGGTACGAAGGTTTTGATCACGATTCCCAAACCTAAAGGGATCGTTGCTTAAGTAGGTTTACCTAATAAATTCACTAATTTATAAAGAGTAAATTTTGTTTCACGCTTTGTTAAAAAGCCTTGAAAACCACTAGGTTTCCTGCATTTTTCGCCTCGATTGAAGCAAAATTTTCTTCCGTCAAAATCACCAA
>CALFBG010000190.1 GCA_937951685.1 uncultured Saprospiraceae bacterium
TGAAGTTGTTTTAAAATGGGGGTTGAAATTAGTTGTAAGCGCTTGGTTTTCAAGATGAAGCTCCATTTTTTTTTCGTAGCCATAGCTACGGGGAAAAAAATTAGCTGAAATATTGGAAATCAATGGCTTGCAAATAAATCATCTACCTATTTTAAAACAACTTCTCTGATAAAAGCGTAAAGAACAAAGCACGAAGTGCTTGAAAATTATCCTATTTGTTGGGGCTTGAATCCTAAGAAATTAGGAATGGTACTTAAATATAGCATATTGGTTTGATTGGAGGAATCGAGTTTTGAAAGCATTTGAACTTACGGATACTCAAATTGTTATCTTAGCAGCTTTAATTGGCTTGTCGCAGCAACAAGGACAAGATAGACAAGCCGAGATAGCAAACCACCGCAAAATTCCAGAGGAGTAAGCGCTTTTTCAAGAATTTCTTGTTGGATGAACACTAAAAAGGATACTTATGCAATACGGTAAAATGATCTTAATTTTTTGTTTTTTGATGCTGGGTTTATGTACGATCACGACGATGGAAGCACAAGATTTATCCATCCATCAGTGGGAAAACAGAGTCCTACTTTTACTCGTGGAGGATACGCAGAACTTTAGCTATCAAGCACAATTATCCATTTTAAAATCACAGGAAAAAGCACTGAAAGATCGTAAAATACTAGTTTATCATCTACAAGCCAGTCAGTACAAAAAAGGATTAAACGGAGAAGAATGGATCATTTCGCAAGGCGTATTCCAGCAATATAAAAGTTCGACTGCGCCTTTTGAAATCGTACTTTTAGGACTTGATGGCGGCGTCAAATTGCAACAAAGTAAATTGTTGCCCGCACAAGATTTGTTCAATTTAATTGATCAAATGCCCATGCGGAAAAGAGAATTAAAAAAACAGAAAAAACAATAGCTATGTTGTTGGAAACCCTACAATTGCTCTTCAAAAGAGATTTACAACGCTTGCAAAAGGAATTGCTGGCTTACCAAAAAGAAAGTTTACTCTGGGAAACGCCCCAACAAGTGAATAATTCGGCGGGCAATCTTTGTTTGCATTTAATTGGTAACCTGAATCATTTTATCGGTGGTGTACTCGGTGGAACGGGCTACGTGCGGGAACGAGTCTTGGAATTTAGTCGGAAAGATGTTCCTCGGGCGGAATTAATCCAAGCAATTGAAGCTACAATGAAGACGGTTGAGGCGAGTTTGAGTAAATTGTCAGCCGCGAAACTTAGCGAGACTTATCCACTGTTGGTTTTTAAAGAAAAGACTTCTACGGAATATTTTCTCGTTCATTTGACCACGCATTTAAGTTACCATTTGGGACAAATTAGTTATCACCGGAGGATACTAGAGTCTTTACCCGCGTAGTCTAAAAAAGCGACCCGTACGCATTTTTATTAAAAAACAACCCTATTACGATACCTTATGAAAGTTTTTAACCACAGCGATATCCTAGCCTTAGAAAAACGCTACCGCACGAACCTCATCAACAAAATTTCGGGCTACAAAAGCGCACACTTGATTGGAACAAAAAATGCAGCGGGACAAACGAACCTTGCTGTCTTTAGTTCCGTGGTGCACATTGGCGCGAATCCACCTTACTTAGGCTTTATTATGCGACCCACTTCCGTGGAACGGCACACTTACGAGAATATCAAAAGTACGGGTTATTTTACCTTGAATATGATTACGGCAGATTTGCACGAACAAGCGCACCTCACTGCGGCTCGTTTCCCGAGGGAAAACTCTGAATTTGCCGCGACGGGACTGACCGAAGCTTATTTGGCAGACTTTCCTGCCCCTTTCGTAGAGGAAAGTGTGCTCAAAATCGGATTGTCTTTCGCCGAAGAGCAGTTGATTACCGTTAACCAAACCGTATTGATCGTTGGAAAAGTAGAGCAATTAATTGTGCCTACCGATGCCCTCAAAGCGGACGGCGACCTTGACTTAGAAGCTTTAAATACCGTTACCATCGGTGGATTGGATACTTACTATACGGGAACAAAACTTGGTCGTTACGCGTACGCGAAAGCAAACGAATTGTTGAAGAAAATAGACTAATCAATACGAGCAAACTTTCACGACAACCATCTTAATTTCCACGATCTTAGTCGATCTTTCTGGAATTTATTCCCTATTTATAATAGTTTGTGATAACAATAAAAGGATTGTCAACCTGAAGTTTTAAATAGCTTCTTAAACTATTGATTTATGAAAAAGTTAGTTGGAATTATTTTGATCTTGATCTCCTTGGCACTTTTTGGTTTTCGGATTCAGAAAAAAATTGTATTAAAACAAAACGTAACGGGCTACCTTAAAAGAGCTGCGGATGCTAATACCGTTAAAATTGCGCAGGGAGAAATTTCGAAAGTCTTAACGTACTTAGAGCAAGAAGAAATGACGGAAGGGTATACCTCGATTTTTTGGAAAACGCCCAATGAGGATATTGGCTTCTGGTATAGAAACTTGAAAGCAAGTTTGCAAGAGTTAAAGCAAGTCGAAAATGGAAGTACTTTGGAAAAAACAAATGTCTTGTTGAAGTTGCGAGAAACCTTGATGGATGGGGGAGGAGAAGGCAAAGTACGCGTCACGGTACCCAAAGGCTTGAGTGCTTATCCAAACAATGGAATGTGGGCAACGTTGATGTTGCTTGCTTTTATTGGATTGATCGCAGGGGTGGGATATTTATTTCACGATATTGATATGCAACCTAAGCAGGGAACAGGGAAAAGTGCTGGAGAAAGTTAAGTGGAAATGTTTTTGATAATTAGTAATAATCTTTGTCTGCAACATCAATTCGTAAACATTTTTAGAGTTTTTAAACAACTTCATTAAGCTTAAATAAAATAAAAAATGAATTTAAACGAAAATCAAGAGGAGCACTCCGCTTGTGATCCGGAAACGGCAAATGTGCAAACGAATAATCGCAAACCCAAGCTGGTTTATTATTACGATGCACTTTGTGGTTGGTGTTATGGATTTAGCGCCGTAATGAAACAGGTAGTAAAAGACTTTGGAGACCAAGTTGATCTTGAAGTGGTGAGCGGTGGTTTATTTCTCGGTGAGCGCGTAGGTCCCATCAACGAAGTAGCACCTTACATCAAAGACGGAGCATATAAAACAGTGGAAGAAAAGACGGGCGTAAAATTTGGCGCTAAATTTTTAGAGGACATACAAGGGGAGGGAAGGATCGTGATGGATTCGTTGCCTCCTGCGATGGCTTTGTGCATCGTCAAAGAGCAATCCCCAGAACATCAATTGCAGTTCGCCGAAAGATTACTGCATTCCGTTTACTCCGAAGGTTTAAACCCAGTTAACCTTAATTTACTTGGTCTGTATGCTACAGAAATAGGTTTTGATTCCATGAATTTTGCCATGCTGCTACAAACGCCTAAATATAAAGCAGCAGCAGAACAAGAGTTTGCGCGGTTTGCGCAAAGTCAGCTACCAGGAATGCCAGCTTTAGTTTTGGAAAAGGGAGCAGAACAGATTTTACTGGCTAATGGTTATACGAGTTTTGAAGAATTGCGTGGGCGGTTGGAGCAAGTGGTGTAAGGTAGCGCGGTTAAGATTAGTTTAGAAATTGATTTTCTGAGCTCGCTGGATCCGCTACGGAGGATAAAAAAGCTGAAAGCTGGACAAAAAGATCAATCCATAAACAGGTTTGTTTTTTTTAAACAACTTCTTTATCTTCGCACAACAAAGTATTGTGGGAGCATTACTTTTACGTGATATAGATAGCGTTGGTTCTAAAATAAGGATAAGGCCATCTGCTAGAGATAAGCATCAAAACAAAAAAATATGAAAACAACGCCAACTTCAACAAAGCTGATGCAACGCTTTGTTTATCCCATCCTCTGCATCCTCTTTTTCTTGTCATCTCTGAGTTTAATGGCACAATCCTCCTATCAAAAAGGCTGGCAAGCCTTAGATGAGGCAGATGTAGAAGGAGCAATTGTTCAATTTAAAGCAGCCCTTAAGGAAGAAAAAAACGTGGATCAAGCTTTACTTTGCTTGAATTTATTGGAAGGAGATCGTAATCACGCCAAGGAAGCATTAGCATATTTTCAACAATACATGGAACGGAACCCCGATTTTTATCCTGCGCTGTTCGCCATGTGGAATGACGCAGGTATGATTAGCTTACCAAGCTATAAATCTAAAGGACAGTTAGCGCTATTACAACAATTAGCAGCGCGCAAGGATAATAAATTAGCACGGGCAACCCTTTACCATCTTTGTTTTCATTACCGAATGTCTAATGACTTTGAACAGATGAAAGTCATTTCAAAGGAGCTTTCTACCTTGAATACATGGCAGTTTGTTGGTCCTTTTGATAATGTCATGAATAACGGGTTTGATAAATCTTTTGGTCCACTAGAACATCCTGAACCGACGGCCAGTTTTACGTCTAAATATGGTGCACCAGTAAGTTGGTTTGAACCTAGAAATAAATCGCTAGAAGGATATGTATTTATTGACAATTACTTTTTGAGTAGTAGTTCGATTGTGTATGGCCAAACTTTTGTTGAGTTGCCACAAGAGCAGTCCGTTGTACTAAAGTTGGGATATTCAGGCTCGCTTAAAGTTTGGATTAATGACCAAGAAATTTATGCACAGAAAAAACTACGGCGCACGGAACTAGACTTTTATGCCTTTGAAGTAAAATTGAACAAAGGGTACAATCGGATTTTGGTGCAACTAGGAGATTTTAATGAAAATACGGCGAGTTATTCCCTGCGGTTGACGGATCTCAACGGAGAGGCTTTGTCGTTCCCAATGAGTGCTTCTCCAAAAAAATATACCCAACAACCAATTCAGGTCAAAGCGCAGCCACATTTTGCGGTTACTCATTTTGAACAACAAGCGAAGGATCAATCAGATTTGTTGAATCAATTGCTTTTGGCAAAAACTTATGAGCGTTCTTTTGACTTGCAACGGGCAGAAAATATTTATACGACCCTTTACGAAAAACATCCTAAAAATTATTTTGTGCTTCGACAGCTTATTCTGTTGTACGAAAAAACAGCGAATACAACGAGTCAAAACAAGTACTTTGGCTTATTTGAAAAGTACTATCCCGAGAGCTTAGATATTTTAGATGCGGAGTTGCAGGAAGCCTTTAAAGATAAGGATAAGAAGAAATACGAGGAGAAAACGAATCTTTATTTATCGAAATATGGAAATCCATATTTATCGCTTTCTTTTCAGGTCGGGCTGGCGAGTTTGGAGAATGATGTATCTACGATTTTGTCGCTTACAGATTCTTTGTATAAACGTTATCCACTAGAAAAAGAGGTGGTTTTATCGAAGTTTAAACTTGAAAAAGATTATTATTCAAATCCCGAAAAAGCGAAGCAAGTACTCATTGATTATTTACAACGGCGCTATAATTATTCTTTCGTTGTAAACCTTGCGGAGTTATATCTCAAAGAGGGAAACTTTGATCAAGCGATGGCAATTTATGAAAATCAACAGCGTCACGCACCGGCCACAAATGTTTTTTTGAAGAAGATGGTGAATATCGAATCCCGTCAACAAAAATATGACGAAGCGATTGCGATTAGTGAGCAAATCTTAGCGCAGCGACCGTCTGATTATTTGACGATCAAGGATATTGCAGTGCTTTCTGAATTTAAAAAAGATAAGGTAAAAGCACTAAAGTTTTATGAAAAATCTATCGCTTTTAATCCTTTCTCTTTCGAAACGAACGAGAAAATTAGAACATTGAAAGACTTACCCAAAGCCATGACTTTAGTTCCTGAAGTAAAACCGCATGAGCTTATCAAAGCGTATGAAGCCGCAGAAAAGTCGGATAAAAAAGAGAGCTACGATATCCTCTTGGATACAAAGTCGAATATCCTTTTCAAATCGAGTGCGCTAGGAACGGTACATAGTTATATCGTTAAAATCAATACTGAAAGTGCGATCGAAGAATGGCAACGCGTTTCCTTTGGATCGGATTCTAATTTCAGATTCAAATTTAAAGAAACGAAAACGATCAAAAAGGATGGTACCGAAATTGCAGCGGAACGCAATCAAATGGAAGTTGTATTTACAAATCTAGAAGTTGGAGATTATGTCTTTATCAGTTACGCTGAAGTCCAAACGGGTGGCGGCAAAACGACGAAATTTGTGAGTGATGAATTTGCTTTGAATACCTACAATCCTTCTTACTTACAAGATTTTAATCTCTACGCGGAAGAAGGAATTGCGATCAATCACACAACTTCTCTGGGGAAAATAAAACCTCAAATCGAAAATAAAGAAGGCTTTGTACATTACAACTGGTCCGCAACTTTTCCTCCAATTATTAAATCAGAAAACTTTGCGCCTCCTTTTTATGATTTATCCGAAACGGTACACTATTCGGTCAATCAATCGTGGGCAGAAATTGTGGATTGGTACAGCGATTTGTCTTCTCAGCAAGCAGAACCAGATTATACGGTAGAGCAAATTGCTCAAGACTTATTAGGAGAACACCAAGGAAGTGAGGATGAGAAGTTTCGCCTAATTTATGATTTTGTTTGTAAAAATATTCAATACAGTTCTATCGATTTCCGGCAAAGTGGTTATATCCCACAACGGGCTTCTAATACCTATCATTCGCGTCTGGGAGATTGTAAAGATGTTTCGACCCTCTTCGTCTCAATTGCCCGAGCTGCTGGTTTAAAAGCTAATTTGGTCTTGATCAATACGAGTGATAATGGTAAAAAAAGTGTCTTGCTGCCATCGCTTAATTTTAATCATTGTATCGTAAAAACTTACACGGATCACGAGCGTAAATTTTTGGAATTGACGGATCCTAATTTGCCTTACGGACATTTATATTATTACCACAAAATGGCGCCCATTCTCGAAATTCCACACCGTGAGAGTACACAAGGAGTAAGTTTGGCGTACCTCGATTTTAACGATGGATACCAAAATTGGGTCAAACGGACGACGGAAGTAGCGGTCGGATCAGATAACAAAATTAAAATTTCGGCACAAGCAACATTTCAAGGGACTACGGCTGCTAATGTTTGCTACAGGTATTACAATGAAGATGCTACTCGTCGAAAAGAATTGCTAAAAGAACGATTCGCTACTAGGTTTAAGTCTAATCTTTCGGTAGAAGCGGTATCCTTCCCACATTTAGAACCTTTATCTAACCGCGCAGCGTATCATCACAAAATTATCGTGGAGAATGATATTTTAAAACTGGGTTCCATGAAAACGTTCAAGGTGCCTTTTAGTGATGTTTTAATCGCAATGAGTGTTTTTGAAGAAGGGGAACGAAGCTACGGTTTTGATTATGTGCGCTACGAAGACTCGGAGTTGTACGAAGAGACCATTACCGTTACACTTCCTGCGGGCAGCAAGTTTATTGAAGTTCCCAAGAACGCTCATTTTGAATTTAATAAAAATGTCTACGACCTGAAATTTGAAAAAACAACTGATACTTCCTTAACGGTGTCCCGCAGCTATCACGCTAATCGCGAGCAGATCAAGCTAAAAGATTTTGGTGCGTTTAAGGATTTTATGACGCAAGTCAACGAAGCGGAAAATACCCATTTGTTATTTAAATAAGCTAAGGGGAATCGAGCTTTCAATGAATGAAATGAGGAAGGCTTTTTGATCGGTCAACTAAAAATACGAACAATATGATCGTGTGGGGAGGTTTAGGGTACGTCGCTAGGTCTTGTATCGCAGCAGATAGCGCAACTTTCCGAGCAGCAACTCGGAGCTAAGATTTTATAACATTGATGTCGTTAAATTTGGTAAGAATACGAAATAGTGTAAGAACACATTGCCCCATTTACAACTGTGTATCCACCCAATTTCCGTGCAAACGCAATACCTTTTCCACTACGTCTCTCACACAACCCGTACCGCCATCTTTCGGCGAAACGTAGGACGCAATTTCTAGAATTTCGTGCGCCGCATCTTGTGGACAACAGGGGAGTGCAACGTGCTGCATCACCTCCCAATCGGGAAGATCATCTCCCATGTAAAGGACTTCCTTGGCGCTAATGCCTTGGTCTTTGAGGTAAGTATTGAAAACGGAAATTTTGTCGGAGACTCCTGCAAAAACATCCGTGATGCCCAAGCCATTCAACCGTTTGATGACACCTTGTGATTTACCGCCGGTGATGATACACACGCGGTATCCTTTTTGAACGGCTCGCTTTAAGGCAAACCCATCGCGAGTGTGCATGGTTCGCAGCAACGAACCGTTTTCCAAAACTAATAAATTGCTATTCGTTAGCACCCCATCAACATCGAAAATCAGGGTGCTAATATCTCGAAATTTTTCTAAGTAATTCATCTATTGATTATCTCGCCATTCGTGAACCCACTTTGCTTGAATTTGCTCTAAGTGACCTTCGTTACAATCTTCGCGTTTGCCTTCGAAAACAGGGATTTCTAAAACCCATTCGATCAATTCTGTAAATCGAATTCGGTAAATCTTACCTTCCGCAAAATCGTCTCCAAAACGGTCGTACAATTTTATTGCAATATCTTCGTGATCTTGCCAATTGATGGGTAAATCATCTATCTCTTTGAATGCCATATTATTTATGATTGAAAATTAGTTTAGTAATGATTTCAGTCGCTATTGGTCTTAGTGCTCGTGCCCAATAATTCTCGACTGATCGGGAATTTGAATTTGAATTTCTTCCGCATTTTCCAAAATGACGCACTGACAAGCAAGTCTAGATTCTATTTTTGGATTAATGGCGCGGTCAATGAAATCTTCTTCTTTATCTGAAATTTCTTCCAACGCATCTTCGCCCTTTTCAATGTAAACGTGGCAAGTACTGCACGCACAAACCCCACCACAATTGTGGTTCAAATGTACATCGTTGTCTTCCGCAATTTCCAAAATAGAATAGCCTTCTTCTACATTTTCAACGGTGACAGGCTTGATGTTGCTATCTTCAAAAGTAAACTTGATCGTAGCCATAGTATTTATTTATTTTAGTGTTTTGTCTCGGTGTCTTTCAACTGAAGTATTACTCAAAGGACACTCAAAATCAAACAGATTAATCTTCTCTCAATTTTGCAAAAGTAATTTTTATCACCCTTCTAAACAAGCAAATAGGATATTATGTTTAGCCGATAATTTGTTCCTACCTCGAATTTTAAGCCCGCAAGTTCGTATTTATAGCTCGTATGGTGCTTGAGATGGCTTATTCTTTTGTGTAAAGAATTGATAATCAGTACGTAATTGTCTCTGGTGCAATTCTTTTTCTTAAGGGGGATTATTTATAAATATGGCGCACAAAAGCTCCATTTAGCTTGAAAATGGCTTGTTTGCGCCACTAACTTGAGCGAAAAGCGAAGAACCGCAAAACCAAGTATTGACAATATGGTGAATATGTTATATATTTGTGGGGTAAAACAAACGGTATTTTTAGACAGTTTATAGTCCTTATTTGTTAGACTCGTCTAGGTGCCACAAACTATAATTAAATATGTTCGGTAGCGAACTGATTAAAATTGTAAATCCTCCGCTTAAACCACCGGTACCGCTTACGCTGCTTTTTTTAGAAATAAAGCACGCCGAGCCGTTACCAATTTCGCCTTTTCGACTCAAAAGGCGCTACCTCGCCGATTGTAAAGTCGATCCTAAAATGACGAATTGGTTAGCAGCCTGATTAATTCTCCGATTGCCTAGTTATTCTATTCTACTTGATTCCTTCCGTTTTTCATAAACGACACACTGCTCAATCCTTGGATATGCGGCTAGTTTCGGATGTTTGAAACGCCCAAGCTTTTGCATACCAATTTTTTCCATGACACGCTGAGAAGGAATATTGATTTCAGGAGCGACCGAAATTACTTTTTCCAAACCAATTTTTGTAAAAGCGTAGTCCAAACAAGCCATCGCGCCCTCCGTCGCAAAACCCTGATTCCAAGTCGAACGGGCTAATCGCCACCCAATATCTACCGCCGGCGTATATGGACTCTCATAATGCTGATCACTAAGTCCAATAAAACCAATAAAAGCTTGTTGGTCCAAGCGATCCACCGCAAAATAGCAGTATTTTCTTTGCTCATATTGAGCTTGCATTTTTTTAATGAAATTGTGGGTATCTTCCGGACTGGTCAAGCCAGGAAAAAAACGCATGACCGCTTCATCCTGATTTAAGCGAATCATAGCAGCCAAGTCATCGGCTTGCCAATTGCGTAAGCCCAAGCGGGGAGTAGTAATTTGGTATGAATGCATAGAAATAGTTTAAGGTACTTCGTTACTTCGTCTAGTGAATATTTTGGTCAAGTCCGGCGTACAGTAAAAGTTTAAATTCGGCAGTTGTAATATTAGCGGCATTGGTGAATCCTGTACGGAGATCGGTGAGCGTTGCGTGCCCATCATAAATGCGAATTACTTTCAGCTCTTCCGCAATTTCCTTTTTGCGATCCAGATAACTGAGGCTAAGCTTAATCGGTAAAGGATTCTGGTGCGCAAGGTAAAAAAGGTGAATGCCCGCTTCTCTTTTTAGTAAATGATAAAGCCCATGATAGATTACTTCAATGGTCGCTTTTTTATAATTTACTTGATATTGAATATCGAGATTATCAAACAAATCCACGTAACGTTTCATCAAGGTTTTGATCTCTGCTTTGCCAAGTCCTGTGATGCAAGATGTAAAACGCATCAAGAGTTGATCACTTTTTCCAACTAAGAAATCCTTGGTGAAAATTTGTAGAAAAGAAACGTTGAGAAAGGTATCAATAAACTCGGTTTGCATACTGTCAAATTGTGCAGAAGCATAATTGTAAATCTCTCGAATCTCCGATAAGCCTTCTTGTTGGAAAAAACGATCTTTGTAATTTTCTCGCTGTGCTTTGCTTGTCCAATCTTTTTTGGTGTACTGACTACCGCGTTTGAGTCGCAAGGGAATCGCTGGTCCATCTTTAAAATATCGATCTCGGAAACCAAGAGATAAGTTGGTGATTTTTTGCTTCAAAGAAGCTACCAATTCTTTAAAGTGATAATATTGCCAGTCCAGTTGATCTCCTTTTTGACTGCCAATGACAATCAACTCGTCGAGGTCTTCTCGGGAACCTTCCATGAGTTGAATGGCTTTTTCTAATTTATTTACCTTCCGTAAAAGTTTATGGTAAAAGGATTTTCCTCGGGCTTCTTCGGGGAGTTGTGGCAACCAAGCTTCGCCAATGTACTCTACAAATTCCAACTCGGTGATTTTGGGCACGAGTTGCTGCTCTTCCAATACAATATCAAAAAGAATAGGATTGTTGCTATAGCTAGAAATCAATTGTTCTGCCGACAAGGCGGTCAAATCTTTTTCAATCTGTCGCTTCAAAGCGCGTCCGCCCATCTGTGCATTAAAGCCTCGGTGAGCAACCCACTCTACGGCTTCTTTAGAAATATTTAGAATGGTCGTTCGGCGAACAAAGCCATCTCGCTGTAGCAATTCTTTAATTTGTAAACGCGCAATATTGAGAATGTGTGGTAGTTCTAGCGCCCTGAAAATTACAATTTTATCAATCCGATTGATAAACTCTGGGCGGAAAAAATTCTCTACGGCTTTCCCGTAAATATCATCATTATTGGTGTAACTCGTTTCAAAACCAAGTCGTTGGGCGCTTTCCGTTGCTCCAACGTTGGAGGTCATAATAATAATCGTATTCGAAAAATCAACCGTTCGTCCCAAGCTATCCGTCAACCTACCATCGTCTAGTGCTTGCAGAAGCAAATCGTGTACTTTTGGATGCGCTTTTTCGATTTCATCCAAGAGTAAAATACCAAAAGGTTCGTAGCGTACCTTTCCGGTTAGTTGTCCTTCGGGCTGATCGTAGTCTCCGATTAAGCGATGTACTGCGGCTTCGTCAATGTATTCGTTCATATCAAAGCGAATCAGTTTTTCTTCGCTTCCCTTGAGGTATTTTGCTAATACTTTAGCCGCTTGTGTTTTTCCTACGCCCGTTGGACCAATGAACAGAAAAGAACCTAGTGGTTTGTTGGGATTCGTGAGGCGTGCTTTAATGAGGTGAATCGCTTCGCTGAGGGTTGCCGCAGCTTTAGCTTGTCCGACCAAGCCCAAGGCAATGGTTTCGTAGACTTGATTTTTTTCAAATGCAATCGAGTAATCAAAAATGCTATCACTCAGGCCACTAATGGACTTGAACTCTTCCCTTACTTCGGGGATATCAATTTGTTGATATTTATACTTAACGGCGAGTTGATCCATTAATTTGACCACACTTCCCGGCAAGGCACGTTGCTTGAGGTAGTTGCGTTGAATCGTAAAAAGTTGATTAATCGCCTGAATCGAAAACTCGCATTCGTGTCTTAATTCTAATTGCTTACGACGTTCCAGCACCATTTTGGCTGCTTCCGTTGGCGAGGCTTCTTGAATCCGAATCACTTGAAACAAGTCACTGAAGCGGCGGTCTTTTTCTTGAATGATTTTCCATTCTTCGGGTAAGGCAATAAGTACGAGTTGTAGTTGCCTTTTTTCGAGGTAGGGTTTCAGGACGTCACTGAGCGTGAGCGCATTTTGCGATGATTTGCCAATACGAAGCATCGCTACCACATTATCAATTAAAAGTTTATCGGGACCCGGTTTTTTGATGCTCGGGTTTTTATGATTGTTTCTTAAATAATGAATAATGGCTTCAAATCGCTTTTGCCACCAACCAACCACACTCATGCCGGCAATGATGCGAGTAGGATCAAGATGCCATAGTTTTTGCTGATTGACTTCGTTGACCTCCTTGTTTTTTTCCATGTAGCGGTATACCGCTTCGTGGACTAAGCTATGTTTTCCGGTACCTTCTTTTCCGATGAGTACGATGGGAGTGTGTTCTCTTTGGTAAAGAATTTTGTGCACGCGCGTTACGAGTTCCTCCCGATAAAAAGCACGCTTCATTTCGGAGGGGTAAAGACTGTTTAACTCGTAAGCGACTTTTTCGATTTCGTCGCCGCCGTTAAAATCTGCATTTGGCCCCATTTTAGAGAAAAGCCATTCCTCATTTTCCATCTCGTAGCTAAACTTCCCCGGATTGACGTTGACATTGAAGGAAACGGTTGTGGTAAATTCTCCTTTGAGGCTAAAAAACGGCGCGGGATCAAAATTGGGACCAGCTTCCGTTTTGTACATCCGCATTAATTGCTGTACAATTTCAGTCGTTTTGTGCTCAATGTTGACCTCCGATTTTTTATCGCTTTGGAGCATAAACATATAACTATTAAAGACCGGTAAAATTCCGATGTGGAGCCCTTGCAGTTTGAAACTCGCAAGACCAATAGTTCCATTGATGTATTGTTTGCCAAGGGCAAAAGAAACTTTTAGCGTTTGATAAGTAAACTCAGGGTTGAATTTGAACCAAAGTAGTTCGTCGATGTTGTAGCGATAACTGGTAAGCCCTCGAAACAATTGCCGCACCTCTTTTTTGAATTGACTAATCGCACCGTCAAAGCGCCGATTCGTCGCAATTGGATATTGTCTGAATAATGGACGGACATGATAGTGGCTTTTACCGTCTATTTTCAGATTTTGAACAAGGATGGGAATATTTAAATTGACGTTTATCACAAATGTATTGGATCTATTTAAAACAATTTCAGTCTGTAGCGCATTATTTCTTCCCGAAATATACGTACAATTTCATAAAACTCAGACTGATGACGCAATTTCAAAGATTCTTTCCGTTTTAGGGATGATCTTCCTGCTTTTTAGCCTTTTCCAAGGAAAAATATTGTTGAAATTGTTAAGTCTAGTAGGAATGTTTTTGAATGATTAAAATCGCTGTTGAAAAATTGTTTTTAAACAACGTCTTTAAGAAAAAAGCTTAAATCTATCTTTAATGCCTTGATTATCAGTGATCCAGTTTTCTATTAGTCGGCTAAGGGCGGGGAATTGCTATAATGGTTCTGAGGAGGATTAAGAACTAACCGCTTTTATTTCTAGTTGAGAAGGAAAACAACTTTGTCAAAAAGGAACTATTGATCGCTTTTTCCCGTATTAAATGGCTCGGAGGACTAATAGATCATATGATAAAAATGATTATTAAGTGTAAGGTGAAATTCTTACGAAAGATAATCCTAGATTATTCTGTTAAAATAATTGTCTTAATAGAATAAAATTAATAAGTTTGATCATCCCCTTGGATAAATTTTTACCTAAATTTTTACCTTAAAATGGTACTATGGCCGAAAGCTATAAACATACAGATTCAAATAATTACAAGTTTAGAGAACTAAAAGTCTACTCTTCTACAGAGTGGCTTGCCGATAATAAGAAGAAATACCGACAAGTATTCGATCGCTACGAGACAACTTACGTTTACGCTGAGTTATCGTTTTATAATAAACGATTTGACGAGGAAGATTGGGAGATCGAAGTAGAACTAAAGTGTTATTCCCTCAAAAAAGGACGCAAAATCGTTTGTGAATTACCTTTTTCTCGAAAAGTCAGTAAATATGATAATGTCGTTTTCATCCGAGAAGGTTGGGGCAATAAGAAAGGAGGTTCTTTTTGGAAAAAAGGAACTTACTACTGGGAAGCTTGGGTGAAAGGAGAAAAAGTAGCTACCAAATATTTCTACATCGAGGATGCAGGTAGTTTTATCAATACGATCGACAATCCTTATCTTGATATTCAGTCGCTTAAACTATACGAAGGACCTTACGATGACGTAAGCGTCGATGACCGAGTATTCTATCAAAAATTTAGTAGCGAGGAGACGCGTTATATCTACGTTGATATCGAACTTCGAAACAACTTTATTTCGAAGTCTTGGCAATGCGAACTGTACACTAAGTTTTACAACGACGCTCGTGAATTGAAAGGGCAAGTCGTCCGGCTGCAATTGATTGAAAAGAAAACGGATACGATCAGAATCACCGCAGGATGGGGCTCTAATGTCAAAGGCTCTTGGCGAAAAGATCGCTATACGGCCGAATTGATTTTTATGGATCGTCTGTTGGCCGTGATTCCCTTTGAAGTAACGGATGACTTCCAAGAAGGAATCGCTCCCGTATTATTGCCGGATCGGATGACGCCGGTTATCCTGACGCACGAAAGTGATACCGACAAGACTTTCGAAGATGTGATGGTGAGCCTTGATGCGCTGATTGGATTGAATGAGATTAAAGAACGAGTTCGAGATCACGCTAAATATATCCAGTTTTTGCAATTGCGAAAGGATAAAGGATTTGAAGAAAAAGAAGAAATTAACGTCCATTCCGTTTTTATTGGAAATCCAGGGACAGGAAAAACTACCGTTGCCGGAATGATGGGACGGTTGTATAAAAAAATGGGACTGTTGTCCAAAGGTCATGTTCACGAAGTAGATCGCGTAGATTTAGTGGGAGAATATATTGGCCAAACGGCACCTAAAGTGAAAGAAGCGATTGAGAAAGCACGCGGTGGCGTACTCTTCATTGACGAAGCTTACGCCTTGGCACGCTCTAATGATGATAGTAAAGATTTTGGTCGAGAAGTGATTGAAATTTTAGTCAAAGAAATGTCGAACGGTGAAGGAGATATGGCAGTGATCGTTGCGGGGTATCCGAAGGAAATGAAACATTTTCTCGATTCTAACCCCGGCTTGAAATCTCGATTCAAACTACATTTCGAGTTTTCAGATTATTTGCCGCAGGAACTTTCTCAGATTTCTGACTTTGCTTGCGAAGAAAAGAAAGTAGTGCTAACGCCAGCCTCCAAAGTACTCATCGACGATATTATTATTGATGCTTACCGAAGTCGAGATCGATCTTTTGGTAATGCTCGATTTGTATATGATATTATTGAACAAGCAAAAGTTAATTTGGGCTTGCGGGTCATGTCTGGCGAAAATCCTCGAGAACTTAGTCGAGAAGAAATCTCGGTAGTGGAACTGAACGATGTACAAAAAATTAACATCAAACCTAAACGAGAGTTACCTTTTATTCCAGTTGATAATGCTTTATTGGATACGGCAATGTCGGAATTGAACGCAATGATCGGCATGGAAAGTATCAAAAAGCAAATTCGCGAATTGGTGAATTTGGTGCGATATTACCGCGAAACAGGAAAAAATGTTTTGAACAACTTTTTCTTGCATACGGTATTTATTGGAAATCCAGGGACGGGAAAAACTACTGTCGCACGGATTCTTACAAAAATTTACAAAGCCTTAGGCGTTTTAGAGCGGGGGCACATGGTAGAAACTGATCGACAAGGACTCGTAGCAGGTTTCGTTGGTCAGACGGCGATCAAAACGGCGGAGAAGATTGACGAAGCGATGGGCGGCGTACTTTTTATTGATGAAGCTTATGCCTTGACAATGCCCGTAGCGGGCGGTTCCCACGGAGACTTCGGTAGTGAAGCCGTACAAACCCTGCTGAAACGAATGGAAGACTTAAGAGGTTCTTTCTTCATCTTCGTAGCGGGTTATCCCGATAACATGGAAGCTTTCTTGAAAGCTAATCCAGGCTTGAATTCTCGGTTTGATAAAGTATTGAAATTTGAGGATTATAAACCGAAAGAATTGGTGGAAATTGCTTCGCAAATGTTTGCCAAAGAAGAAATCGTTTTAGCGCCAGATGCCGAGGAACATTTAACGAATTACTTGCGCTTCTTATATGAGTATCGCGATAAGTATTTTGGAAATGCGCGAACGATTCGAAATATTGTTACGGAAGTAATTAAGAATCAAAATCTTCGCTTAGCAGATCTCGAAACCAAAGATCGTACGCCGGATCGAGTTAAATTATTAACCTTGGACGATGTGAAAACCTTCAGCTTGGATAAAAATGATTCCATCTTTAGTAGAAAATCCATCGGATTTAGAAATAGACCAGCAGAAGAAGGGTAGGATAGCCCTATTAGTTGGCGGATATTTGTCACAAAATATTTTTCTTGTTTTCTTTAGAAAGGGAAAGCTTCAAGTACTGCAAGGTAATTGAAGCTTTTTTTATATGATTTATCTTTATTTGAATGTTTTGTCATTGTCACAAAAGTTATTCATTCCCACTTGCGTTGTGATATTTTTTGCGAATTGGCAAGGTATTTGATTTTATTTCATTAATCGAACATACTTTGGCTAAACGCCAAGAACTCCCCCTTAATTTATACTTACATTTTAATCCCATCTATTGTAAAAATTACCGCACTGTAAAGGTGTAGGTAGCATAACATTTTAATTCCTTTGACAATTTTATGAATCATATCATGTCAACTGCCGTGTGCCGTTGCCTAGGAATTTTATGTTTGAAACGAATCTTTTATCCAAATACTTAACTAAGATTAACGACAACCAAAATGAATTTTTTCAAGAAATCTCACCAAACGATCACTAGATTTACCGAAGAGGAGATGGAGCCTTTCCCAATGTTTATTATCATCGGAGCTTTCATTACTTTAGTTGGCTTCCTATTGTTTACAGGATTGGATACCTTCGTTTTTAGTTTAGGATTTGTAGGATTTATCGCCTTTTTCATTAGCTTTAGTTTAGGAAAATCAGAAGAAGAGGAAGCGATGGCCGCAGCAGAAAAGGAAAGTTACGCCAGTTTAATTCAAAAGCAAAGTGACGAAATATTTTTACTCATCGACGCGGGTAAATGCCTGTTTGTAAGTCCTAATGTAGAAGCAGTTTTAGCTTATTCTCCCAAAGTTTTCCAACAAAATTTCATCAAAAAAATAACGCATCCAGAAGACTTAGCATCCTTACAAAAAGCAATCGATCTTTCTACCTTACAAAAAACGGAGAAGGAGCGATTGGAACTTCGATGCTTAGATCGTAGTGGTGCATATCAATGGATGGAATTGACCAGTAAATTAGGGTTTTCCAAAGAACTCGACAAGGAAGTAGTGATTGTCGCTTTGCGTTCGATGGAAGGTGCAAGTCAAGCTATTCCTCAAGCAGTAATAGCTCCGATTGCTGCTCCCGTCGCCGCCACGCAACAAAATTCATTAACCGGATTGATTGCGGCACATGACCTCAAAGAACCTTTGCGAACGATTACTAATTACGCAGGTTTATTACAACGCCGCAAAGCGCATCACTTGGATCAGGAAGGTCAAGAATTCGTCGCTTTCATTGCGGACGGTGCACAACGAATGGGAGATTTAATCACCGATATTCAGGAATTATCACAATTAGATCAAACGGATGTCCGTCGAGATTGGATAGATACACAAGCTGTTTTTGTAGAAGTGGAGAAAGGCTTACGCCAAAAGATTGAAACGACACAAGCAGCAATTGACTACCAAGAAATTCCTTCGATCGAAGCGGATGCACAGCAATTGAAATTCGTCTTTCAGAATTTATTAGAAAATGCAATCAAATACTGTCGAGCAGAGCAACCAAGAATTAAAATTGCCTGTGAAACGCAGGAGGACAATTGGTTATTCAGCGTCCAAGATAATGGAATCGGAATGCAAGCAGAATTTTTACAGGCTATTTTTACGCCTTTTCGACGCTTACATGGCAATGGTGAATTTGAAGGTACCGGAATCGGTTTAGCCATTTGCAAAAAAATAATAGATAACCATCAAGGAGTCATCTGGGCAGAATCGAACGGATTGGGGCAGGGCAGTACCTTTTTCTTTTCCATTCCCAAAGCAGTCAACCAAACGGCTTTTCACCAGTCTGAAAATCAAACGATCCAAAAATCATTGCTCTTAAAAACTAAATCATTTTTTAAACGTGCAGCAGCTAGTATTTTATAATCAATGCTGCTTAAGTATCGTTACCCTTTACCCATCCCAGAACATTTAGGAAATGTTCAATAGAACGCCGAAGAAACAAAGTTAAATATTGGAGCGCTTCGGTCGCAAATCAGGTTGTATACAGATTTTCGCTAATTGGTGTAGTTCCCAAAAACTAGCTTTCTGTGTTTTGATCTCGTAAGCTGATTCCAAATTGTTTATTTGGTGTTCTATTTTTTTTCTTAGAAAGAGGATAAGGAGAACATATTGGCTATTTAAAAAAGCCCATATTCCACGGTTTGCTACGTGCCGTAACCACTTCAAAATGTTCCTTTTCTTTTTGATCCTTACGGAAAAATACAATTCCCATAAAAAACAAATCAATACTCAAGGTAACGGCAGTATGTTGCTTAACAACTTCCCAGGCTTCTTCCATTTCGGTAGACCAATGGATATCGTCAAAAACGACGACGCTGTGTTCGTGCAGGTAAGGAAGGCATTGTTCGAAATAGGCTAAAGTGGGTTGCTTTTGGTGGTGACCATCAATAAAAATATAATCGACTCGTTGAAGTTCTTGGAGCGCGGGTGCCAAGGTATCGGTAAATTTCCCAACTTTCAAGTTAGCATTTTTTAATTGCATCCGTTGCAGCAATCGCTGGGCAACTTTGGCAATGGCTGGACAACCTTCGAGGGTGATGAACTTTGCGTTACGCGCCGCAGCGCTCTGATAACAAGCCGTAATCCCTAAAGAAGTCCCTAACTCCAACATCGTCTTGGGTTTGAGCAACAAAATCATACGAAACAAACGTTGGCATTGTCGCTTGGGAGAAAGTGCCGTTTTAGCGATTTGTTTAATCCGCCGTTGCTTACCTTGATGTACGTGCGAACCCGCTCCAAAGTCAGTAACCGTAATTTGGCTTGGATCGGCCAACAACTGAGACCGCCAATATTCGATCTCCGAAAAAGCGTAGTATACGCGTCGATCCTCTATGACTTGAGTGATAAAGTTATAGACAAAAGGAGAGTGAATTTGATATTTCGTCTTGGCGCTGAAGAAAAACTTCAAATATCTTAAGCTGATTCCTATTCGTTCACGCAACTGTAGAAAATGTTTTGACGTTAAATACTTAGTACTTTGGCAAAATAGCCATAGATAGCTATTCTTGGGCAAGATACTTCTATTGCCTTAAAATTTGCAATTCTAACTCAATTTTCAATGGCGAAAGCTGCTGATTCGTCTCGGGAGCAACTTTGAAAAAGACTAAACACTACACCATCCATCATTTAAAGTACTGAAGTTGTGAGGCAACTTCCTAAAATATTCCCCAAAATAATTGCTATGATAAAAAACGTATTTTTTTTGCTCTGCTCTTTTTTATTACCGAGTTGGTTACTCGCCAACGATCCACCGTTACCCAAAAAAGCGGCATATCAGTTTAACCTAGATTTACGGCAAGTAGAAAATGATCAATTGGTCATCGAGTTATTCCCTCCCAAAATGAAAGTGGATAAGCAAAAAGGGCTGCGCTATTTGTTGCCCAAAATTGTCCCCGGCACTTATAGCATTTACGATTTTGGTCGCTTCGTGACGGATTTTCAAGCTTTCGATAAAAAAGGGCGCGCCTTTGAAATAGAACATACGGAAACCAACGTTTGGGTGATCAAACGATCCGGTAAAGCCAAGCGCGTTCATCGGATTACTTACCGCGTAGAAGATACTTGGGACACGGAGATTACGGATCGCTTTGTTTTTGAGCCGGGGGGAACCAATTTTGAAAAAGACGAAAATTTTGTACTCAACCAACATGGGCTTTTTGGTTATTTTGAAGGAAAAGAAAGCTTGCCTTATTATTTAAACGTGGTGAAACCCAAGCATTTTTACGGTTCTACTTCCTTGCAAAATATTTCCGAGAACAAGATGGAAGATTTATTTTACGCAAGTAGTTACCACGATTTTGTGGATGCGCCGATCATGTATTGTGAACCAGATACCCTGACGCTACACTTGGGCGAAACGGAGGTTTTGATTTCTACTTTTTCCCATTCGGGTAAAATAAAAGCCAAATTTATTGCGGAACAGATTCATCCTTTGTTGGAGGCACAACGAGCTTATTTGGGTGGAAAATTACCCGTTGATCGCTACGCTTTCATCATTTACCTCAGCGATGCGGGATATTATTCGGGGGCTTACGGTGCGTTGGAGCACGCGCGTTCTTCCTTTTATTGCTTTTTAGAAATGAGCGAAGCTACCATTGCGCAAAGTATCAAAGACATTGCCGCCCACGAGTTTTTTCACATCGTTACGCCACTGAATATTCACTCGGAAGAAATTCATCACTTTGATTTTTCGGAGCCGAAAATGTCCCAACATTTATGGTTGTACGAAGGAGTCGTTGAGTACATGGCTTCTCACGTGCAACTGAGTCAAGGGATGATGGATTTACCAGACTATCTCGCGGTGATTAGCAAGAAAATTAAGCAAGCAAAGTTGTATCAAGAAGATTTAGCCTTTACGGAAATGAGTAAACATTGCTTGCATCAGCATCAATCTCAGTATGGCAACGTCTACGAAAAAGGAGCCTTAATTGGTCTTTGTTTGGATTTGAAACTGAGGAGCGTTTCCCAAGGTAAAAAAGGATTAGTTGATTTAATCACCGAACTGTCCAAGACTTTCGGCAAAGACAAACCTTTCAAAGATGAAGAGTTATTTGATCAAATTGAAGCGGCAACGAATGCGGAAGTTCGTCAGTTTTTAGATACTTACGTTGCAGGAACGGAAGCTTTGCCTTTGCGCACTTTATTGGCGGAAGTGGGCTTAGATTATGCAGCGGAAAGTGAAGTGATGGATTTTACCTTAGGTGGTTTGCAGCATTGTATTGATCTTGATTTGGAACAGATGAAATTTGTTATTAAAACAGTAAAACCGCTCAATGCATTTGGGCAATCTATTGGTTTGAAAGAAGGTGATTTTCTCCTCGCTTGGAATGATCATCCACTCACGGTGCGCAATGCAGATCGGTTGATTTCTGATTTTATGTCGACGGTAGAAACGGGGAGTGAATTGGTGTTGAAAGTACTCCGTACCGAGGAAGATGGTACGCGCTCGACGGTCGAATTACCCACCAAAATGTTTAAAGTGCCCGTCAAGAAAAACCACCAAATTGAATTACAACCTACGCTGACGGAGCAACAACAAGGCTTGCGCGATGCCTGGATGGGCAAATAAAATCGGAGCCATACAAGGCACTCCTACCAAATATGCTCGGAAAAGTAGAACAATCACCGAATGATTTATTATAAAAATGTCTAATCCTTATCACAAACGAGGTTTTAACCAAACTTCTAGTCATTCTGAATCAGAATAAACAAACTTTATCCTGTGAAAAGCTTATTTTAGCAGACTATAAAAACTTTACAGCTCGGGAGGAAAAATCACCGTTCGCTAACTTTAAATTGACAGTTAAAAATAAAAAGATGAAAGACATTTACGCCGTTAAGCAACAACTCTGTTTGCTACTATTTTTAAGCTTAGGAATGACGTCCCTTTCTGCCCAGCTTTCTTTTTCCGTTGGCAATGATTTACTTTCGAATACGGGAGGCTATTACAGCGGAATCGCGGTTGGCATTTTAGATATGAATGGCGATAAGCTCGATGATATCTTATGCTTAGATGATGCTAAAAACTTGAAAATTGAATATCAAACGCCGGGTGGTAATACCTTCACTGCTATGACTCATGGTATCGTTGCTAACAAAAATCAATGGATGATTTGCGCGGCAGATCTTGATAATGATGGTTTTGGCGATGTGATGACTGGCGACAACGGACAATCTTATCTTTTGATGTCGGATGGTACCGGTACTAGTTTTAACCAATCGGATATCAGTGGATCAGACTACTTCGCACAGAATTCAAACTTTGCGGATGTAAACAATGATGGTTTCCTAGATGCTTTCATTTGTAATGATGTGGGCTTGAGTGAAATTTTTCTTGGTGACGGTGCTGGTAACCTTGCCACTTGGGGGAATATTGATTTTAGTACAACACCCGTTTCTGATGGTTCGGGAAATTATGGTAGCATCTTTACCGATTTTGATAACGACGGTGATCTGGATTTCTATATTTCTAAATGCCGACAAAACGTTAATGACCCTGCGGATCCTCGACGAATCAATGCGCTTTTCGTAAATGATGGTAATAATAATTACACAGAACAAGCAGGAGACTTCGGTTTGAAAATTGGCTGGCAGTCCTGGACCACTTCTTTTGAAGATATCGACAACGACGGAGATTACGATGCATTCATTACGAATCACGATTTCCAAGCTCAAATTTTAGAAAATGATGGCGCAGGTCATTTTACAGATATTACTGCTACGACAAACGTTGACCTAACTGGCTTTTTGTTACAAGGCGTAATGCGTGATTTTGATAACGATGGTTTTGTAGACATCTTAATTTCTGGTGGCGCAAGCTACTATTTGAAGAATAATGGAGACAAAACTTTTACACAGGTTAATAATTTATTTAATGGAGAAGTCATTCATACTTTCGGTTTGGGAGATTTGAACAACGATGGTTTCTTAGATATTTACGCGGGCTATGGTTCTGGCTACACCACGCCGGGGACTAATAAAGATTTACTTTGGTTAAACGATGGAAATACGAATAATCACTTGTGTGTGAATTTAGAAGGAACTACTTCTAATCGCAGTGCGGTTGGTGCACGGGTAGAGATTTTTGGAGACTGGGGCATTCAAGTACGAGAAGTTCGCTCGGGAGAAAGTTATGGCATCGTCAATTCCCTGACGAAGCGTTTTGGTTTAGGTACCGCTACGGAAGTGGATTACATGGTTGTGAAATGGCCTTCAGGGAAAGTTGAAGTCATTACTTCCCCAACGATCAATACTTGTAACGACCTAATCGAAGGAACTTGCGAACCCGCAGCAATTAACGTAACGAGCTCAAGTACTTCCATGATACTTTGCCAAGGAGAGAGTTTAACACTTACTGCGGCACCCGGTTATGACACCTATTTGTGGAACGATGGTTTTGTGGGCGCAACGCGCAACATCTCCGCACCGGGGAATTATACGGTAGTTGGCCATACGGAAGGAGAATGTGCGGGTATTTCTTCGGTAATGAGCATTAGCTATTCTCCAGATGAAACACCTACCGTCATGGTAGACGGAGAAACTACTTTCTGCCAAGGATTAAGTGTGAACTTAACGGCTTCTGCTGCCAACGGATATACTTGGTCTACGGGCGCACCGGAGCAAAGCATTTCGGTAGAAACATCAGGAGAATACACTGTAACCATCGAAGGTGCCTGTGGAGATTTTACTTCTGAACCCGTTATGGTTGAAGTTTTGCCAGCGGCGCCACCAGTATTAACGGGAGAGACCATTTCCGCTCCGGGAACGGCAACGCTTACCGGTTCGGGCGGCAATATTTTGTGGTACGAAGATTTAGTAAGTACCACTGAAATCGGTTCGGGAAATACCTTTGTTACGCCAGTGCTTGATGCAACGACGACTTACTATGCGAGTGCTACCTACGAATATGGTGGTGGAGAATTTATAGGAGGTAAACCGGACAATACAGACGGCGGCGGCGGAGAAAATACGCCTAACTTTAATGGTTTTAACCGATTTGAAGTTTATGAGCCTTTCACTTTGAAATCTGTTAAAACTTATGCTTTCGGCGAGGCAGAACGGACTATTCAATTGCTTGATGGTGCGACCAACGCGGTTTTACAATCCATTACGGTAAATATTCCCGACGGAGAAAGTGTTGTTGAGTTAAATTTTGATATTCCGGTGAGCAACGATTTGATTTTAGGTTGTGCAGAAGATCCTTCTTTGTACCGACAAAATGATGGCGTTAGTTTTCCTTATGATTTAGGAACAGTTGGTAAGATTACAACTTCTTCTTACGGGATGCAATACTACTATTACTTCTTCGATTGGAAAATGGAAATCGAACCAATAACTTGTGTAAGTGAAAGAGCGCCCGTACAAGTGATCTACGATGAGCTTTCTTCAACTTTAGGCGTGGGGGAACAAAACGCAATTCAAGTATTTCCTAATCCAAGTACAGGAATCATCAATCTAGATTTAACGAAAACGAGTGGTGATTTGTTGGAAGTGAAGGTACACGACTTAACGGGGAAGTTAATTTACCAAGAAGCCTTAACACAAGCGCAAGCAAGTTTAAACCTAGAGCATCTTGCCAAAGGAATGTATTTATTACAGGTGAATACTTCTGAATTTACTTATAGTACAAAAGTAGTTTTACGCTAGTCGCTAAAACAATTTCATAATAGATTTTCAGCCCATTGTTCAGCGTGGGCTGAAAATCAACTTCTTTTTTCTCCCAAGCTTTTTTCTTTCCTTCCTTTGCTGCCCCATTTTACTAAATGTGAGATTGTAACTCATTTTCCATTGAATTTATATATAGCTTTACCTAGTACTTATCTACTACATCTGGTCTAGGAGTAAGTGAAAAAACGTAGCTACTAGCTAAAACAAACATTGCCCCAAAGCATAAGATTATACAATTGACTGCTGAGTTGGCATGCGCAACTCGTAGGATATTATATCGACTTACCGTCAAATACCAAGTATTTCCTTGAGCTAGGCCGTATGCTTCAAGTTCAACATCGTTCAACATCTCCAAGAAAATAAATAAGCAATGTCACTGTTTCGTGGCATTGCTTATCTTTTTATTTTAAAATAATACCGAAACGATTTACAATCGAATCCAACGCTTATTAATCACACCTTGGTCCGTTTCAAATTGCAAGATAAAAATACCTGACTGCTCAGGTAAATCTAGTTGAGTCGGTAAGCTTTGATGCGTTTGTAACAAGCGACCATCTACGCTGAACACCTTTAAGGTTTTTAATTTTAAATTAAGCGGTAGGGCAATTTGCAGCGCTTGGTCTTTGCTCGGATTTGGATACAATTGAATTTGTGCCGCCCAATCCGGTTCTGCCGTACCGACGGAAGATACAAAAAGATTATTGAGCGTATCTGCTGCAATGAGTACTGGACTTTGGTCTGCACCATCAAACATAGATTTGAATAAATCAATTTCGGGCGTACTGGCCTCAAACATTTCTTTCATCCATTTTGGCGGAAGCGATTGGTAATAAACAGAAGCCATCACCGTTAATTCTCCCGTGTAAAAATTCAAAGGAATATGGTACCGTAAGATATCTGCACCACTTCCTTCTACACCCGCATCGTCTTTATTAAAGTTGGCATCGGTCAAGGCATTTCCAATAATCATTGTCGTATCATAAACTTCGTGCGTTGTACTAAAACCTACGGGAGGCAAGCGATTATCTTTCAAGGCCACGTCTGCTCGTTCCAAAACCGTAGTAAAATTTTGTTCTACATCACCATTAACGATTTCGTAAATCTGCACTTGATCTTCGGAGTTGATAACGTCGTAATGTTCTTCATAATAAGGATCTTGTCCGGCAACTTCGTAAGTATCATCATACATCCCAGATTGAAAAATAGTATCTCCTATTTCGCTGAGCACCACAAATTGTACGACGGCTCTTCTACTCGGATAACCCGTAGGAAATTTGTGTCCCGCTTTATTTTTTAATTGAACTTTAAAGAAAGCCGTATCCGAAACGACTGCTTCAAAATCAAGTTCAAAGTCTAAAGTCTGTTGCTGTAGCATTTTGAAAGTTGCTGCAATACTGGCATCAAAGCTTTCTGCTTTTGCGGGAATATCCAACTCTAAACGGTAATCTTTCATCAACTTCAGCATAAAAGTATTTCCACCCACTAATTCGTGTAAACCATAAGGACTTCTACCTTCTAAGAAAAGATAGTTGGCAGAGATGACTACGGTATCGTCAATTCTTGGCATATGACATTGCTGACAGCTAACGGCTTCGTTGTAAACAGAATTTAACCATTCGTGATAAGTCGCTTGCTCAATGAAGGTTTCTCCGGTAGGTTGTCCGTCTAAATCTAAAGTTTCGGTGACCAAGGAGTGACAAGGTGCACAAACCCCCGCGTCGTTAATGTGTTCACTATAAACGGGTGTCATTCCAACAAAATTAGACATAATCGCAGCGAAGGGATTTTCGTAAGGGCCATAAGCTACGCGCGTGGTATCAAAGTTAATTTCTCCGGAGAAAGTAATTCCGAGGTCTTCATTTTTAATTTGGTGACAGGCTCCACACGAAACGCCATCTAAACCAATCGTATCTTGCAACATATCGTTGATCGTGTAATGATCAAATCCTTTATAACGGGCATTGTAATGTCCCATCGGCGCGTGGCAAGAAGTACACTTCGTTTGAATCTCTTCACTTAAACCTGGGTTTACCAAAATTTCGTGGCTTACTTTTGCTCTCCAGAAAGGATCTTTCGCTGAATTGGCCATCATTGAGGATTGCCAATCGTCGTGTACATTAACATCATTGCCATTCGCATCTACGCTCGCAAACTGCGCCATATCATAGCCGTGGCAACCCGAGCATTGCGTTGCCGTGGGAAAAATTTGATCAGGTGTCAAAGGACCCATGCTATGAGATTGATCTAGGTGACTTTTGAAATATACAATTTCATCAGCGGTATGAAAAGCGTAAACTTCGTTCTTTACGGGCAACATCGCCATGATCAGTACAAAAGTGGAGATTCCGAGGAGGAGCAGTATTTTTTTCGTAGACATCTTTCTATTAGTTTCTTCTATTGGTCGAGGAATATTTATTGGGAGCGCCCGCGCAATTGTCTTTATTTCACTTAAACATTACGATCGAGGCGACTTAAAAAGGACAGGATAGAGAATGAAAATCCTACCCATGATTATATACCTCAAAATCATCAATTTTATTGAGATTGGCAAAAAAAAAGCGATCGGATGCTAGTTTTGACTAATTGATAGCAATGTAAGGGCTAGAAAAGGGGAAAGTGGTATAAAAATTTAAGGTTTAAACTAGGAAGATGACAACAATTACGACGCTTCCGCTGGCGCTCGGTAATAGGCAATACCGATGGACAGTTTTCGCTCGTCCTCCGAATTTTCATCTTGTAGATAGTGCAACTGACTTTCCCCCGCCAATTGATTCACCAAAACTAAGCACATTGCATCTAAAATATCATCCTTTTTCACTTGTTTGCGGAGGGTTTGTGCTAAGATATCATGGTAGAGTTTTTCTAATCGTTGATCGTAATTTTTGAGTAAAGCCAATCTTTCTTGCGCGCCTGCGGCTGTTGCTTTTTTTGATAAAATAACTTTTTCGGCTGCGTTGAGGTATTTGAAGCAAAACTCGGGGTGACTTTCTAGGATGTCTAACTGGGGAGATTTATGCACGAGAAATTCATCAATTTCCTTAATTTTCGCTTGGATAAAATAGGATTGAATAGAAAGGCTTTTACCTTCGACGGCAATGTTTTTTAGTTTGGCCGCTTCGTAGTTGGCAGCGGAGAGTGCTGCGCGACAAGGTGGGTTAAAAACAGTCGCTTGTCGCGGAATAAGTTCCCCGCGCAGCTTTTGCTCAATGGTTCTGGGATGAGAAAGCGAACTCAAGCCAATCGGCATATCAATCAAAATACGTTGCAAGTCGGGATGTGCTTCGATCAATGGTTCAATGTAATCGTATACACCGAAACTATATTTAGTTTGATCGTATTTGATCATGATCCAACCTTGCTTACAGCCATCAATTCCTGCGACGATCATATTTAGAGGACGTTAAATCTTTTAAAAAAAGCTTATGGGGATTACGCTTAGCAACGGGCAGATTTGCGTTTCTTACCAATATAACCTTTATCAATTACTTTTTGAATGTAAGTTGTTGCCAAAGGAACTTTACAGGCCGTACCACCCATTTCAACGTTTACTTTACCAATTTTTTCGGCTACGCTAGTGGCTGGTGCGGTGAGTGCTGATATATAACTAGCGACAGCAATCACAAAGCCATTCATCGTATAACGTACTCTATTTTGTGCACCGTGAATTTCTTGCGCTACTTGCGTCAATAGTTTTTTATAAACTGCAAGATCCAAATTTTCATCTGGTTGCAAAGCAGCGTAAGAAGCTAAGGTAGACCAGCCCGCAGCGGCAATGTTTTCTTTTTTGGATTTAATCCAAGCTAAGCCCAATTCAAAACCGAAAGGCGTTTCCGCCGCTACCCAAGGCACCGTATATTCACTCAGCATATACCAGTAAGCCTCTTTTGCCCATTGTTGTAAGGTCGCTTTTGAAATTTGTGATTCGTCGGCCATTAAACCTGCGAGGTACATGGCGTCGGAGTTGCCCGTAGCGTATAAGGCTAAGGATAGTTCATGATTCTTTTTCGTCTTTTTGAGAATCTTTTTTAAGTCTTGTACTTTTACGCCAAAGAAAGGTTCTTGTGCACCGTGTTTTAATAAGACTTTTTTGGTGGAAGGGTTTCCTAAGCTTTCGAGTTCCTTTAAAATTTCTTTCGCAGTCATGTTAAAGCATTATTTATTTTAGAATAAACTAAGATACAAAGTAAATGAGAATTAAGTAAGCACTTAATATCAAAAATGTAATTTCATCCCTTCGTGACTAGCTACAAATCCGAGTTGTTCGTAGAAAGCTTTTGCGTCGGGTCTTTTTTTGTCGGTGGTCAGTTGTAGTAAATGTGCACCTCGTATTTTGGCGCGTTGAATAGCCCATTCAAAGACTTGTCGCCCAATGCCTTGCCCTCGATATTCTTTATGAATCCGTACCGCCTCAATTTGTGCACGAACGCCACCACGGTAGGTGAGGTAGGGAATAAAACTAAGCTGCAAAGTACCAATGATACTAGCTTGTGCATTTTCAATAACCATTAATTCTTGATTTTTATCTTGTTGGATATTGGCAAAAGCTTCGTGGTAACAACTAGGGAGCGGGTCTTCGTATTGCTCCCGTTTTTTGCCTAATGGATCATCGGCGAGGAGTGCGATAATAGCGTCGAGGTCAGCAATTTTTGCTTTGCGAAAATGCATATTAAATAGCTTTAGCGGAATTAATTTTTTTATATTTTAAACTCAAAAAGAAAGCGAAGAGCATCGCCAGAAAACTGTGCAGAATAGCTGTTGTCATAAATGTTCTAATCAAAAGAGACCACGTTGCTATTTTAAAGAAATCTCCATCAATGATTATTTGTCGTAAGAATTCAACGTTGCAGAGGATTTCACTACCAAGGTGCGCAATGATAAAGGACACCATACAAAGCACAATTACTTGCAAACGAGTAATACTCGGTTGGCGGCGATAAAGAGATCGGACGATGCGATTCGTGATAAAATAAAAGACAGCTAAGCTTTCCAAAACTAAAACTAGCATAGCCAAATAGGGCGATTCAGGGACTAAGTTAGTAGTAATAGGAAATCCTATTCTGATCAGTAAAAATAATATAGTCGCGATTAAAGCATGAAAAAGTACTACACGATTATTCGAATCTCCCTTTGCTTCTTTCGATATGGTTTCATCTAAAATCTCCTGCATTATCGTTTACATTAAAACGTTATTTTTGGGCTTAATGGCTTCTGGCAAGTCGGTTTCCCCTAACATTTCTAGTAAGTCAATTTCGATGGTACGGGATAAGGCTAACATCGGAATATCGTTCCCCAAGCCTTCAAAAGGATTTTCGGAATAATCGCCGACGAGTTCCATAACTAAATAAACCCAAGCGACCAAAACGGTAAAAGGAATCGACAACCACGCGCCAATTTCTCCCAGTTTGTGGAACTCCGTGACCATCCCAAAAGGTAATAAGAAGATAAAAATGCCAACAAAAATTGGACTCATCCCGCCGTATTGTCTAGGTAATGGGAATTTTTTAATTCGCTCACATTTCCCTTGGTGAATGTAGAAGTCGTTGAGAATTTTTTGCAATTCCATATGTCGGAAATCATCAATGATATTCTGGCTACGGAGTTTCGTTAAATGCTGTGATTGTTGGTCAATGATTTGGGTAGCAGAGTTCTTATAGTTAATCGTCTGTTCAATTTCATCAGCAGGAAGGTAGCGTGCTATCTCCTTGCGCGTAAATTCATCATCCTTTAAACCAATCCCGTACTTTGCGCGACGTTTTTTAGTCATCTTAGCAACGTGCTTATTTTGGTTGATGTGTTCCCACGAAGTAGGTACCAATAACTGACTACGCAAAGTATACAACCAAGCGATATGTTTATGAATCAGTTTTTTGCGGATACTAGCCAGTTCTACCTCCGAAAATTTTTCAATGGTAAATTGATTCGTTGTATAGGATCTTACGGTACTTCCCCAAGCTCGGCTACTATTTACAATACCTCCCCAAATTTTTCGCGCTTCCCATAGTCGGTCGTAGGATTGATTATTTTTGAAACCAATATAAAAGGCGACGGCGGTACCAATTACGGATAAAGGCAACCAGGGAATTGCCATCCAACTAGCATGAAATATTTCGTGGACGGCGGTAACGAACACAGCCCATAACGTTATCCAAATGATATGTCCGCCGCTGAAGGCAAGGATGCCTCTTAAATTAAAATTCTTTTGTATAAACATAATGGGGTTACTTTCTGCGTGGATGTCGTTTTAGCATAGATCTATTTTAAAACAACTTCATATTGTCAATGGGAGGTATTTATGCCTACGGATTAACAACTGCTGCTTATTTAATTTTTGCGATAGCAAAGATAGAAAAAAATTAAGAGAAAGCTTTTTGGATCGTGAATCCTGAACCTTGCTCAGGTTTGATTAACTTTAGGTAGCGCTCGAACAATTATAAAGAAAAGTAGTAAAATAGCTTAGCTTAATCTTTGTAACCAGCTGCTTGTAACTCAAAAAGTTCTGCGTACAATTGCTGATTGGCCAATAACTCTTTGTGTGTTCCTAATTCTAGAATTCCTCCGTTTTTTAAGACCAGAATTCGATCAGCCATTCGTACCGTCGAAAAGCGATGAGAAATGATAATACTAGTTCTTTCTTTGGTCAAGCCTACAAAACGCTGAAAAACTTCATATTCTGCGCGGGCATCAAGGGCGGAAGTTGGTTCGTCCAAAATAATGATTTGTGCGTTGGTCATGTAAGCCCTCGCCAAGGCTACTTTTTGCCATTGACCGCCCGATAATTCTGCGCCTTTCCGAAATCGTTTCCCCAACTTTTGTTCATATCCGAGTGGTAAACTACGAATGACATCATCGGCCAAACTACGAACCGCAGCGGCTTTAATCTTGGGGGTATTGTCTACGTCTTTGATATTGCCAACGGCGATGTTGACTTTGGCACTAAGATAGTATTTGACAAAATCTTGGAAAATAGCGCCGAAAACTTCTTGATAAGCTTCTTGGTCGAAATGTCTAATGTCTACACCGTCAAGGAGAATCGCACCGCTCGTCGGTTCGTACAAACGGAGCAAGAGTTTGATGAGAGTCGTTTTTCCTGCACCATTTTCGCCGACGAGGGCTAGTTTTTCTCCCTTTTTCAATTCAAAAGAGATATTCGTCAAAACATCATTTTCACTTTGCGGATAACGGAAACTCACGTTGACAAAACTAATACCCGTAAGTATTTCCTTTGGAATAGGACGTTGTTCAAAATCAGCAGCAGTTTTAAATTCCATGTCAATGAAATCAAAATAATCTTGTAGGTAGAGGGCACTTTCCGTGATCTTCGAAAATCGAGAAAAAATACCTTGCAATTGATTGCGCAAGCGATTAAAAGAGCCGGCCAGAAACGTTAGTTCTCCAATCGTTACCGCTCCTGCTACCGCTTTTAAAACGATAAAAACATAAGCACCATAATAGGCGAAATCACCAAAAACATGGTAAGTCGCTCCCCAAATCGTACGACGTATCGCAAGCCGTCGATTGGCTTGGTAATATTTGTCGGCGATCGTTCGAAAGGTGTCACTAATGAAATCTGCTAAGCCAAAAAGTTTGACTTCCTTGGCGGTAATATCACTCGCACCAATCATTCGCATATAATCTAACTCTCGACGTTCCGGCGTCCAACTTCTTTGCAAAGAATAGCTCGATTTACTAAATTTTAATTCGTTGATAAAAGAAGGAATGATGGAAATAACCAGTAAAATAATTAAGATTGGATAAAAGTAAATCAGTGCAGAAATCAAGGACGTTACCGTAATCAAATCTTGGGCTTGGGTCAAGACATTCGACATCAACGAAACCCGACTCGTCGTTTGGCGGCGTGCTCGTTCTAGCTTATTGTAAAATTCGGAATCTTCTAAATAAGCCAATTCCACTCTGGCTGTTTTTTGGATGAGTTCTACGGAAGAGGAATTAGAATATAAATCTCCCATGAGACCATCCGTGAGGGCAATTAACCGATTGAAAACATCACCCAGCAATGCAATACCAAATTCAATTCCGATTAGCCAATACAATTCCGTCAAATCGGTATTGGGCTGATTGACGATTAAAATGACTTGATCAATAATTTCTTTACCAACCCAGAGTAAAACTACGGGAAATAAAGACTTCAGTAAACGTAAACTTAAATTCGCCACAAACAAGCTAGGCTTCGTCTGGTAAATTTTTGCAAAAAAACGAGGAAGGTATTTCAACGATACAAAATCGTTTAACCATTTAGACCATAAACTCATAGGCACGTCCGAAGACTGATAAATAGCTAAGTAACTGTTTGGACAAGTAGCAAGAATCGTTTACGGCTTGCAGTTTTTGATCGTAAACTCAGCTTTGTCCAAGTACTTATTAGAAGATTAATAAAAAAAATGAAGACAAAATAATCAACACAGGGACTATTCGCACAATAGCTAACCCCGTAGTAGCAGGATTGTTCGTCAAATTAACTTATTTGATGCGCCAAGGTGGATTTTTACGGTTATCCCCTGCAAAATACAAAATTAGTTGGTTACCGTCTAGATCTTTAAGTCGCGCTTCTCGCCATAACCAAGATTTATCATTGGGTAATTCCTCAAATTGAAAACCTGCCGTCTGTAAACTCGCCACCCGCTGATCCAAGTCTTCACATTCAAAGTACAGGATAATTCCATCGCCACTGGGGAGTTGGTCTACGTGATGGATTGAGAAAGTAGCATCTCCGTCAGGACACTCAAATCTCGCATAGCGGGGTAGGGCGGATACGAGGAGGCGTAAACCCAATCGCTCGTAAAAAGGAACGGCTTGGCTCAAATCCTTGGAAGGAATGGTGACTTGATTGAGGTTCATAGTTTGGTATTATTTTTTTGAGCAACGAGGAAAAGGTAATCACCGTCTTCGTTGGCATACTTTTCTTGGATGACTTGAATGTTACCTTGCTCAATATCTTTTGAGAGTTGTGCTAAGCCTTCGGTAATTTCTTCCTGATTCGCCAAATCTGAAAAAGAAGAAATTCCTTGTCGAATGGCGGGATCAAGGTAGCGAGCTGGTTCGTGTTTCCCATTGTACAAAAATAAATCTTGTAAAGTAGGTTTTATAAAGTATTTCTCCGTGGTCTGAATTTCGAATCCAGCGGTTTGCAAGGCTTGTGTTAAGACTGCGAAGCTAGGCATTTGGACTTTGGAGGCGTGTAGCATTTTTGGAAAATAAGCATTCAGCCAATAGCCTTCCATTTGTTTGGGCGTTGCGGTGAAAATTACCAATTTTCCGGTAGGTTTTAGCACGCGATGTAACTCTTGCATACCACGTGTTAAGTCTGTCCAATGGTGAATCGTCAAACTACCAATGATTCCGTCTACGGATTGATCGGGTAATCCGGTTGCTTCTGCGGTGCCGATTCGCCAATCAATTGCCGCATTTTTCTGTTTGGCTTGATCCAACATTTTTTGCGAAGGATCAATACCGATGAATTGCCCCTTAGTCTTTTGAAACTCATTGGTATAATTTCCTGTTCCGCAGCCGATATCCAGATACAAACCATCTGTCTGTAGCTCAAGGAGGTGTAACATTCGCTGCGTCAAATAGGGATCTGCACGGCGAGTTTGGTTATAGTTGAGTCCTATTTTATCGTATTTTGCTTTCATACTTTTTGGGGAATCTGTGGCATCTTCTTCGTCCAAAAATTCTTTGGTAAAATGTTCTCTACGTTTTTCTTGTGCAAATTTACCTTTATTGTAAGCTTTGGATTGTCCTTTAGGAATGGATAAGCTTTGCCAATCATTACCTTTAATCATTCTTCCAAGGAATACAATTTGTCCGAGGTGATAGGCATAATGTGCCAATTGTCGATGGAAGGCTTCCGCAACGGTATGTCCCATGTTACGAATATAAATAACGGTATGAAAGTTATCAGCGTTGACACTTTCAATGGCGGCAAATAAGCAAGCCCAACCAGCTTCCCACTTTTCGAGTAAAGCTGCCCGAGTACGAATGTCCGCATCAAACTCTTCGTCGCGTTTTCGCCAAGTTTTTTCTCCGTCGCTGGTCAAAAAGTCCGTCCAACGAGACATCATATTACCCCAAAGGTGTTTGACCATAATACCAATGGAGTTGCTTGCTTCGTTGTATTGCCAAAAAAGTTGTTCGTCCGACAATTGTGCGAAGGTTTTATCGCCTAGCATTTTGTAATATTTGAACTGTTGCGTGATGCTTTCCAAAAAATTATCTTCCATAATTTAAGTTGTTTTAGAGGAATTTAGCATTGATTGATCGCGGAAACGATCTAAGTTTTTGTGTCAGCGTATGTAGGTAGCGTATTTCGGTATTTGATGGATAAGTTGCTCTTTCAATTGGATAGGGCTGATGGGAAAGCCAAAGTGGTCGATTGTAGACCAAGTAGAGTCCAATCTTTAAAACAACTTTATAGATAAAAGAATAAAAAAAGCCTATCAAGTTTGATAGGCTTTTTCTCAATAACAAATGTAATTGAACAAACTAAATTTAAATAACTTTTACGTTAATTGCATTTAATCCTTTTTTACCTTCTGTTAGTTCATATTCTACGACGTCACCTTCCTTAATTTCGTCAATTAAGCCAGAAACGTGCACAAAATAATCTTTTTGAGTTTCGTCATCGATGATGAATCCAAAACCTTTGGAGTCATTGAAGAATTTTACTTTTCCTTTTTTCATTGTATAAAATAGTTTATTAATGCCCCAAATTTAAGTTAAAAAAATCTCAAATGATAGTATTTTTCATTTTAAATTTATTCAAATTTTAATATAAACGGCTTAATTGCCATTTTATACGAAAAATTTGCAGTAGAATGGGCGGGTTAATGTTTTCGTCCATAAACCCAAACAGATATATTTGAATTTGGTTCAGTTCAAGGACTTGATTTTTAATAGATTAGCCATTTTTTTTTAAGTCTTTGTCTTGGTACAATCTTAACTAATAATTTGTCACAGAAAAAAAGGAAGCGATATTTATAATAGTACTTATAAGACAAATGGTAGCCGTAAACTCATATTAGAGCATTTACTTTTACATTATTTTATCCCAAATTGCGTAATTATAATGGCTTATTGCGAACCACTTATTCGGTAAAGTATTTTCGCTTATTTACTGGTTTTTAGACAAGGCCAAAAGTATTCCTAAGCTAGATAAAACAAGGATTTTTCCCCATTTTGTAACTTTCCAAAACTTAGGATTATTCAAGTAGGTACTCAGCTGCCCAGAAAGTTGAGCAATCAATACAAAAACAACTAAGGAAACAATCATAAATAGGAAACCTAGTATTAGCAGCTGCACCGTTGGCGAAAAACCTGAGGTGGATACGAAGACCGGAAGAAAGGCAATAAAAAATAAGGAAACTTTCGGGTTTAGCACATTCATCAAAAACCCTTTCCGAACCAATTTCCCAAAATTATAATCGTCCACTTGCTGATCTAGTTCCGTATACTGCGGCTGCTCTTTCCAACTTTGGTACGCTAAATAAAATAGGTACGCCGCACCAAGATACTTCACCACTTCAAAAGCTAAACTTGAGCTTTGTAAGATTAAGGATAAACCCGTTGCCGCAGCCATAGTATGAATCAAAACGCCGGAAGATAAACCGATAGAAAGTGCGATCCCATTTCTTTTACCTTTAGTAATGCTTTCGGTTAATACCATAATGTTGTCCGGACCGGGCATAAAGGCTAATAAAGTAGCTGCCCAAATGAAGGAGAAGACGAGTTGTAAATCCATGTTATGTGCTTATCGCTGCCTAAAACGCTATGGGGAATAAACGGTTTTTTGATTTTATATCTTTTTCCTTTTGGACAAACTACTATTGCTGAACTAGTTTATAAGAGTAAGCTTACTCGGCTACCGCAGCACTGAAAAGGATTGGCTTATTCGTTTCGATTTACCTACAATTACTAAGTTTTTTATGCCACTGGATAAGTTTGAAATATCAATTGTGCTCGCCGTTAAAGGTACTGCTAAAATTACTTTTCCAGAAATATCAGTAATATAAATTTCACGTGGGGTAATCGTTGTAGGAAAAGAAAAACGGATCTGTTGCCGTGCAGGATTCGGGAAAATTTTAATTAGGTTTTCTGGCTGCGTGATTTCCACCGTGGTACTCGTGGTAGGATATTGACTTTCGATAAAATTGAAGCACTCCATCATTTCATCGGGATAACTCGGGAAAGCAACGGTATGACCAACGCCACTAATTTCATTCAACAGGGAGGTTCCACCGTTATTAGTAAGGTCATTGTGCAAACTATTCGACACATTTTTAAAGTCTTGGTTATCGGATAATCCAATACAGATACAAGCTGGCGGAAAGTTGGTTATGTCAGCATAATCAGGTTGTGCTTCACTTTGCAGTCCCGCCGCAAACGGAATAACACCCCGTAAATTCGGAATTGCTCCCGCATCCGTATCCATCGACACGATCACCGCGTGCCGTCCGCCGTACGATAATCCCGTCAAATAGATAAAATCTGGATCAATATTGTAAATGTTTTGCGTAGTATCTACGGTATATTTAAACAATTGCTTGGTTAGTCCTTCTTCGTTCCAAAAATGTCCTTCATTTTCCGGACAAACGATAATGGCATTAATACTATCCGCCAAAAAGCTAAGTTGTGTTCTAAATTCTCCCGCATTGGAATGTGGTCCACCTCTAAATCCAACGACCAATTTATAGGATTGATTGCTATCATAATCCGTTGGTACAAAATAATACAAGGTACGCGTAAAATTATAGTCCGCTTCGTTGAAACTAATCGTCTGCTGAAAACTGCCCGTCATTTGTGCGGTGCTGTACAATGAAAATAGAAACAATGCAAATAGCGTAAAAATACTTTTCATGATGTTGGTTTTAAATCGGTTTGAATGGAAGAAGTATCACTTTTCAATAGTACGCTTTCTTGCGGAGGGCACGAAATTAATATTTTCAATATGTTCTAGAAGTGACAATATTTCTATAAATGGCCACACTTTGATCTAAAATCTACCATTTTAGTAGACTTTACTGCTCAGATTACGGCTATTTTCGGTTAAGTGCTCAATTAAGAAATTAGTCTTTTGCATTTATGAATTTATGTTCCTACCTTTACTATATGGAGCATCAGAACATTATGAACGAGGAGTTAGTTGAAAAGTTAGAGCGTATTGCCTTCATTTTAAAGACGGTAGCGCATCCCATGCGTTTAGCCATCGTTCACCTATTAGAGCAACACCCCGTTTTGTCGGTCTCTCAGATTTGTAACATGCTGGGTAGTGAGCAATCATTGACTTCTCATCATCTACAGAACATGAAGCTGAAAGGAATCCTGCGGGTAAAGCGGGACGGACGTAGTATGCTTTATTCTTTGAAAGAAAAAGACGTTTCCCTCATCATTGAATGCTTAGAAAATTGTCAATGTAATATGTAAGTGGTACTAAGACAAAATAAAATTGTCTGAACATTACCACCTAATCTTCTATCTTATTTTCATCATTCTTTCTAAAATGTGAAACACGGCTGGGCAGTATTGTGCATTTGTCGCGTGTAGTTTCAAGTTTTGCATAAATTCTTGCTGATCGGTATGCGGATATTGTCGGCAAGCCTTAGGTCGATGTTCATAGATCATACAAGCATGATCCGCTTGCAGAAAGGGGCAAGGACTGGCATTCATCACAGTATCTCCATCTTCATCTTGTACCACATATTGCGCTTGAAATTCGGCAGTTTTCATGCCCAAATGCTTGGCCATCCGACTAATATCGGTACGAGTTAGTAGGGGAGGAATACTTGTACAACAATTGGCACAATCCAAACAATCAATTTCTTGAAAAACTTTTTGGTGTAATTGATCTGCCAGCTCGTCTATCTCTTTTCGTTTTTTTCGCTTAAGTTGTCGCACGAATTGTCGCTGCGGTTTCTTAACGGCATCCTTTTTGAGCTTCCAATGTTCAATTAAATCCTTCATGTTGGCAAAGTACGGGATAAATGCTATATTTTTTTTAAAAAATAGAAATTAATTTATCTATCTGATAATGAGTGGTTTGTGTAGTTTTCGTGGGGGAGTTTTATTTTTATAAATGTTAAAAGAATATTAAAATGAGCCTTTGGCGAAGACTTTTGCCCTTTTGTGTGGTCTAATCAGCAAAACAATCACTAAAAATCATTTTAAATTTTTTAAAAAACCTGAATACAACTAAAATTATAATCAAATTGATTGCGCTAATTTAAACGTATTCCTAAATTGAAATAATTATGAAAAACTTAATGTTAATGTTGGCAATGTGTTTGACCTTTGTTACCACTTATGCCCAGAAATCTCCAGAGAAAAAAGCGACCAAAGCGATGGAACGTTTGACCACTGATTTAAATCTTTCGGTAGAACAGCAAGAAGCGGTTAAAGCAATTTATATGGAAAATTATGCGAAACGAAAAGCAGCAAAGGAAGCGGACGGGGAGAAAATGGATAAAGCAGATCGGAAAGCGATGAAAGCAGAACTTGATCAACAAATCGCAGCGGTATTGACGCCTGCACAAGCAGAAAAATTCGCTACGATGAAAACGGAACGAAAGCAGGGAAGAAAGGATAAGCGGAAGGATAAAAGAAAGGACAAAAGACAGGACAAGCGAGATAGTAAATTAGCTAAGAATTACACGGCCGAGCAAGCAGAACGCAAAGTCAATATGTCGGTTGATCGAATGACCCAAAATCTAGGCTTAGACGAAAAGCAGCAAGTAAGTGTAAAAGCGATTTACACTAATTATTACCAAGATTTGAATACGTTGAATGCTAATACAGCCAATGTTGATCAAGACGTACTCAAAGAACAACGATTGGCTTTGACCAAAGAGATGAAAACGAATATTGATGCAGTTTTGACGCCAGAACAAATTGAAAAGCGGAAAGAAAATCGCAAATCAAACCGTAGATCAAGAGGCGATCAAAAGCAAAGAATCGAGTAAGCAAAGCATTGTATAGTTGCTGTAGTTTAAGTTGATTTCCAAACAACTTCTTTTACAGTACTTTTACAGAAAAGCTTGTCAAGGGGAAATCTCTGGCAAGCTTTTTTTTGGAATATAACCAACATTTTTTGAAAAAAACAGCCTATTGTGATATGTATCACAGCACCACTTAGATTTATCTCTTATCTTTGAGTAAAGCCATTTTGAATATTGGAAAATGAGAATTCGATATTGAAACTTAGCCCATTTTATTAGCGCTTAGACCAAAGGGTACTGAAACTTTAAATTGATGAAAGATCCATCCTGCAGAATTTCTCGCTGGCAGTTATTAAAAGCACAGCTAAACAATTTAACTCCACCACTGTTTGTAAAAGCAGTACAGCAAGGGGAGGCTAAGCATATTTTGATTGATGTCCGCACGGCAAAAGAGTTCGCCTTGGGACATTTGCCAACGGCAGTTAATATTGACTATTTGGCAATTGATTTTTGGGAAAAGATAGAGTTACTTCCTCGCGACTTAGTTTGTTACATTTATTGCCAATCGGGGAGAAGAAGTACGCGGGCTTGTACCTTAATGCGGAATGGAGGATTTGCAAGTGACCAACTCTACAATTTAGATGGCGGTTTGCGCGACTGGGAAGCATCGCACCCTAAACTACTCAAAGAGGTGTTGGCTAGGGGTTAAAAAAATAGGCTAGTAGGATCAAATATTGATTTTTAAGAAAAAACTATAATCGTTTGATTTTGGAAAAATACTTAGAGATTTTCATTAATGGATACCGTGGTTACGCCAATTACCTTTGGCAAGATATTACTAACCCTTCTTGGAATAGCTACTTCTATTGGCTGTTGTTGGTTTCCCTATTTTTCTTTGTTTTGGAAGTTATTCTTCCTTGGCGGAAAAATCAAGGCGTGCTGAGAAAAGACTTTTGGTTGGATACTTTCTATATGTTTTTCAACTTCTTTTTGTTTTCACTACTTATCTATAATGCCGCTTCTGACGTTGTGGTCAATCTTTTCAATGATGGCATTTTAGCTATATCTGGGATAAATTTGCAAGCGATCAATCCGATGCAATATTGGCCTTATTGGGCAGTTTTACTAACGGGTTTGGTTTTGCGAGATTTTGTTCAATGGTGGATTCATCGCTTGTTACATCGAGTGGATTTTTTGTGGGAATACCATAAAGTGCATCATTCAGTTGCCGAAATGGGATTTGCTGCACAACTCCGCTATCATTGGATGGAAAATGTCGTTTATCGTAGTTTGGAATACATTCCTTTAGCACTTTTAGGAATTGGCTTGTACGATTTTTTTGTGATCCATATCTTTACGTTGGCTTGGGGACATTACAACCACGCAAACCTTCGGGTCAGTGAAAAATGGCCTGGTGCTGTGATTGGTTTTTTGCTGGGGATCATTCTTGCGAATGGTTTATTGGAGGTCAACTTATTGGGCGACTTGGGCTGGCTGGAAAAAACGGCAGTGGTCTTATCCGCGACGGCTTTCGGTGCCTTTGTATTGAGTCACGTTGTACGTATCCTTTTCAATAGTCCGGAAATGCACATCTGGCATCATTCGTATCATTTGCCAGAAGAGCGGCGTAATGGCGTTAATTTTGGCTTGACCTTAGCCGTTTGGGATTATATCTTTGGAACGGCGTACATTCCTTATGATGGTCGGGATATTAAATTAGGGTTTCCAGGCGTAGAATCTTTTCCAACAGATTTTGCGGGACAAAACACACACGGTTTTTCGACCATCACGGAGCACATTTCTTCAGAGGAAAAGGGATAAAACGTAGATCGTTAAAAATCCAGTGATAGCCAATAAAGTTGTCATCACCGACCAACTCCTAAAGGTCTGTTGCTCAGAAAGGCCTAAATACTTGCTGACCAGCCAAAATCCACTATCATTGACGTGCGACAAAATCGATGCGCCCGCCGCAATGGCAATCACGAGTAAAGCTTTGTCCATTTCTCCAATATCAGCTGTTAATAAAGGCGCCGTTAATCCTGCTGCGGTAATCATCGCGACCGTAGCGGAACCCTGCAAAATCCGAATCAGCACTGCCGCCATAAAAGCAAAAAATAACAATTCTACACCTGCCTCCGCAAAGTATTTTGCTAGCATCTCTCCCGTACCGGTATTGACCAACATTTGTTTGAAAACGCCACCGGCCCCCGTCAGTAAAATTATAATTCCGGCAGGAGCCATAGATTTAGAAGTGATCTCCAATAACTGATCCTTACGGAAGCCACGGTTGATCCCCAAAGCATACCAAGCCAATAAATTAGCGATAATCAGCGCCACAAAAGGATGACCGATCATCCTGAAAACGGCGCGAACGGTAGGACTGATTGCTGCTGCTGGAACGAGTGGACTGGCAAGCAAGGTATTACCCAAAATCAAGATAATTGGAATCCCAATGATCCCCAGAATCATGCCTACTGGTGGCAAATCTAAGTTGTCATTCGCTGTTATTGCGATTTCTGGAGCAGCTACATGAATTTTATTGGCAATATAGTTAGCAAATAGAGGACCACTAACAATAGCTGCTGGAATTCCAGCAAGTGCACCAAAAAGGATTACCCAACCCAAATCTGCTTTCAGGATATCCGCCACGGCTACCGGACCCGGCGTAGGAGGAATAAAAGCGTGGGTAATGGCTAAGCCCGCCAAAAGTGGAATGGCATAAAGGAGTAGCGATTTCCCTGTTTTTCTTTGCAGCGCATAAATGAGTGGAACGAGAATGATAAAAGCAACATCAAAAAAAACCGGAATAGCAACAAAAAAACCAGTAAGCATTAAGGCCCAAGAAGCTCGCCGCTCTCCAAATTTTTGTAATAAAAACTTAGCCAAGGCTTCTGCGCCGCCGGAGTGTTCTAAAATCGCCCCAAACATGGCACCTAAACCAACAACCATCGCCACAAAACCCAAGGTGTTGCCCATTCCTTCTTGCATCGTCGCAATGATCGTCATGGGGTCCATCCCCGAAAAGATTCCTACGGTAATACTAGCAATTAATAAAGCAATAAAAGCTTGGAGTCGTAGTTGTAGAATGAGGAATAGGAGTACTATAATTCCAACAAAGACGGCAGCAAGTAAATGATAATCCAGCATTTCTAATTTTATAAAGGGTGAAAAAAGGCGAATGGTAATCGCTAATACTATAGGATTGGACTTAACTTAACGTGCTTTAATTATATAGTCAATAATCTCTTGGATAATTAGATAAGGAGGAGTAGAAATGTCTACGTGTAGGCCATACGTTGGCACTTCTAAGCTATCGAACTGAGACTGTAGCATTTCTTTTTTCATAAAATGATTTTTGCGCTGTTCCAGTCTCGTTTCTAGTTGGTCAAAGCTACCACGGAGAAAAATCCATTGTACTTCTTTGAGTTGTTTGCTGAGTTGAGTTCGGTAACTTGCCTTCAGGGCGGAGCAAGCGAGGATGGCTCCGCCATTAAATTCACATTGCATAAGATGCTGTGCTAAGTTCGATAACCAAGGCGCTCGGTCGTTGTCATCCAGCGGGATTCCTTTCGACATTTTCTGGATATTATTTTCTGGATGAAAATCATCTGCATCGTAGAAAGGAATTTCTAAATAGGAACTGAGTTGTTGACCGATAGTGGTTTTACCAGAACCACTGACACCAAAAATTATGATAATCATAAACCAATGATTTTCTTTTTTACTTTAATTCAAATGCTCCCTTCAATCCCTGTGCGGCGTTTGGACCGACCCAAACATTGAAATCACCAGACTCAATTACTTCTTTTAAGCGATGGTTAACAAACTTTAATTGTTCAGGGTGAAGGATGAAGCGTACCGTTTTTTCTTCACCAGCCGCCAACTCAATTGCTTGAAAAGCTTTCAGTTCTCTTATCGGGCGAGTAATACTGCCGACGACATCTTGCACGTATAGTTGCACGATTTCAGTCGCTTTACGATTGCCGGTATTTTTAATCGTCGCTTCGATGGTCAGGGGTTCTTTTAAACCAATTTGCTTTTTGGATAAGCGTAAGTTGCGATAACTAAAATTCGTATAACTCAAGCCATAGCCAAAGGGAAATTGTGGCGTAAAGCCCAAATCTAAATAATGCGAATCATTACCCAGAGAACTTTGCCACGCGCCGATGGGAATATTATCGAGTTGCACAAAGCTGCTACTATCTGCTGGTCTACCGGTATTTTTATGATTGTAGAAAAGCGGCAATTGAGCACCCGATTTCGGCCAAGTAATTGGTAGTCTTCCACCGGGATTTGCTTTTCCGTTCAAGACTTCTTCTAAAGCCGGACCGCCCATTGTTCCTGGATGCCAAGCCATTAACACCGCATCTACCTTATCCAAAATGCGAGGGATACTAATTGGCCTGCCCGCAAGAATGACTAAAACAATTGGCTTACCCGTAGTCGCTAATTCGTGTAGCAAAGCTTCTTGCTTTCCGGGTAAACTAATGTCTGCACGGCTATGGGCTTCTCCCGATAAAATGGCTTCTTCTCCACCAAAAAAGAGAATCACATCCGAGTTTTTTGCCGCTGCGATGGCTTCGGCAAAACCTGCCGTAGAAGTATCTCTACTATAGCTAAGCCCTTGGGCATAATTAATCGTCGCTTGGCTTGCCTTAAAACTTTTGAGTGGTGTAATTGTTTTTTCTTTCTCCCCGTCGAAAGTCCAAGTCCCCAATTGATCGTGGGGCGCATCGGCGAGTGGTCCAATGATGGCAAGTGTTTGCGTCTCTTTTAAGGGTAAGGTATTGTTGTTTTTTAACAAAACCATACTTTGAATCGCTGCCTTTTTTGCGGCAGCTAAATGATCAGGATGGTATAGTTTTGCTTTTTGATTTTTAGGAATATAAGCTTGTTGAAATAATCCCAATTTAAATTTTACGCGTAAAATATTTTCTACCAAAAAGTCTATGGTTTCGATCGTAATTTTTCCTTCCTGCAATAGCGTTTTCAAGTGGTGCTCGTAAGCGCGACTGGTCATTTCCATGTCGAGACCTACTTTTGCCGCCAAGGCCGCAGCGTGTTTTTCATCTTTGGCAAAACCGTGCGGAATCATTTCGGTAACGGAATCCCAATCACTGACCACAAAACCGTCAAATGCCATTTCGTCCCGTAAGACATCTTTTAAGAGAAATTCATTACCCGAAGCGGGAACACCATTAATTTCATTGAAAGCCGTCATGACGGTCAAGGCACCACTTTCTATCGCAGCTTGAAACGGTGGGAGGTACACATTCCGCAAGAGCGGCTCGTGCATACTTACGGTATTATAATCTCTTCCTCCAATTGCGGCGCCGTAAGCCAAAAAGTGTTTTGCGCAAGCCGCCATATTGGTCGGGTCTGTAAGGTCTTTTCCTTGAAAACCTGCTACGTAAGCTTTCGCTAAAAGCGCAGCCAAGTAAGGATCTTCTCCGGGGGATTCCGCGACTCTTCCCCAACGACTATCTCTGGCAATGTCGAGCATTGGTGCAAAGGTCCAACGGATTCCCGAGCCGGAGGCTTCCACTGCGGAGATGCGTGCCGTTGTTTTGGCAACTTCAGGGTCCCAGCTCGCAGCAATACCAAGCGGAATGGGGAAAATGGTTTTAAAACCGTGAATGACGTCCCGTGCAAAGATTAGCGGAATGCCCTGTGGACTTTCCTCGACGGCAATGCGTTGTAATTCCGTTAGCATCTCTTTGTCCATGACGTTAAGAAAAGCGCCAATTTCTCCGTTGCGAACCGATTGTTTGAGTTCCTCAGATAAGCCGCCGCGATCTCTACTCGATCGACCCCGCAGCGCTGTTTGTCCAATCTTTTCATCGAGGGTCATCTTTGCGATTAAGGTTTTGATTTTTTGGTTTAACTCTTGATCCGTTTGGGCATTAATTTGAGGATGGATTGAAAGTAAAAAGCAGAAAATCAAGCTTAGGCTGGCAAACAAATTTTTGTGCTGATGTGGTAAATATTGAATCATATGAAATGGTGCTAATTAATTTAAGTCAGATTTTTTGAATAGGGGTGAGGGAACACCTTTTACGCCGGGTACAACTTTAAAAATGGAACCTGCGTCGGGAAATTGTAGCTGTTCTGCGGGCGTCATGTCTACGCTTGCGGTGGTGATGTATAAGGTATCTAAATTGGGTCCACCGAAAGCGCAGGCTGTTACGTTGTGTGCTGGAACTGCAATTTTTGCGATCAATTTTCCCGTAAGGGGATCAAAACGGGCAACGGCGTTTCCATTCCACAAACCCACCCAGAGTTTGTCTTCGGCATCAATCGCCATTCCGTCGGGCGAACCGAGGCTGTCGGCAATTACCACTGCAGTACGTTCTTTCGTAATGCTACCTGTTGCTACATCGAAATCAAAAGCCCTAATTTTTTGGGTTGGCGTATCAATATAGTACATCGTTTTGGCGTCGGCGGTCCAAACGATTCCATTAGAAATGGTAACACTATCGAGCATGCGTTTTTTGCTGCCGTCGGCGGATATCTGAAATAACTTCCCCTGAGGTTCATTCATTGGATAATGCATAGAACCGACCCAAAATCGACCCGCAGGATCGCATTTTCCATCGTTGAGTCGCGTACCAGTATTTTCTTGATCAATCAGGGTGAAAACCTTGACGGCGCCATTATCTGTATTCACAAAGTAAGCACCATCTTGTAGTGCCACCAGTGCTTCCTGATTTGAAATCGGAACAACGGTAGAGATCGTAGAAGGCATGGGGAAACTACGATTGGTTTGTGTAGCAGGATGATAAATGTGGAGTTGTGGATCGAGAATATCTACCCAATAGAAGGATTGGTTTTCGACGTTCCAAAAGGCACCTTCTCCTAAGGTTGCTGGAATGCGGTAGGCTAGATTGGTGACCGGAGCGATTTTTACGGTCGATTTCGATTGTTTTGCAACGGGCTTGGATTGGCAGGCTAAAAAGCTAAAAGCTAGACTTAGCGTAAGTAGCATAAGCTGCCAGTACTTTCCGGTATTTGAAAAGCTAAAGCGCATATATTATTTGATTTAATTTGATTATTTAGATCAAGTACCTTCGTAATATTCAATGGTGGCAATTGAATTTGTACCGCACGACAAAAAATGATCGCCGCTCGTTGCTGCAATTGCTACGTTGAACACCGAAAAATTAGCAAAATCCTTGCGTTCTGTAGGGATGATTAAGGAGAATGGGCGATTTACCTTTGAGGATTGACACAAATACCCTCCTTAGGGAAGGGCGATTGATGGCTTTGGGGGAATATCTAGGGAAGGAAAGCTGGAAATATAATATTAGTATTCCTTAGAAAATTCTTTTTTGGTAACCGATTTGTCGTTAAAATGTTGGATTTAAAGCCAATTGACAGAACTTCCTTTTGCGGTATTGCGAATTTCGAGAATACTCGGGAAATGCTCTTTTACGGTATCAATGTGAGAAATGATATAGATTTGGCGATATTGCTCTTTCAAGAGATCGAGCGCCAAAAGGATTTCAAAGCGCCGTTCTTCGTCTTGGCTACCGAAAATTTCGTCAAAACCAAGGAAACTAATCCCCGAACTGTTACCAGAAAGTTCGGCGATGGCTCGACTGATTCCAATGCGCAAACAGAGATTAGCCAGATCAACTTCTCCTCCCGAAAAGCGGGTAATGGGATAATCTTTGCCATCTTCGGTAATGTGAAATTCAAAGTTATCATCAACCTGAATACCTTCGTATCGACCTTTGGTAATTTGCTGAAAAAGTTTACTCGCGTTGTAAGAAATCGTTGGCTTGACGCGATCCAAAATGGTTGTTTTGAACTCACTAAAAATATTGTCTAAGGCTTCTAATTGTGTCAGTTCTTGGCTGTTCTGATCGATGACCTGCAAGGTTTGTTGATGAGTATCTAATCGGTTTTGCAGCTGCAAAATTTGTCGATCTAGCTGCGCAAAACTAGCTTGGTGTGCTTTGATTTGTTGTTGGGCTTTATCCTTGGCATCTTCCTTCTCTTGTTGGCTGCGCTGCGCGTGTTGATAGCGCTCCGGCGAAAATTGTAAGGCTTGAATACTTTGTTCTTGTGCTTTGATGGCAAGTTGACCTTTTTCGATGCGAGCTTGGAGCGTACTGATTTTTTCGGCTAACTCGGGGAGTTTTTCGGTCTCGCGGAGTTGTTTTTGATAATTGATGTAAGCTTGTTCGAGTGCTTCGAGGGTTTTGCGTAAATCAGTGTAGGCTTGCGTATCAAACTGGACTACGCCCATTTGCTTAATCTTATCCGCTATGGTCGCAAGTTGTGTTTGTATTTGTAATTGTTGTTGGCGGAGCGTTTTGAGTTGTTCGCCTTTACTGGCTAGTACTTGGAGGTTTCCGGCAAGCTTTTGCTTTTCTTGGCTAATTGCTACTTCCTTTTCTTTAAATAAATCATACTCAGACTTAATTTTCTCTACAGTAGTGTTTAACTGAAGTAAATCTTTTTGTTGATAGGTATTCAGTTCAGACTTAAGATTTTCCAAAATACCTTCGTAGGCATCGAGTAGCGGTCGAAAGCAAGTTGGACAAGTAGCCTCTTTACCCAAATCCTCAATAGCTTGGATGCTTTGATCTCGTTCTTGCACTTTTCCTTCGATGCTTCCTCGTTGTGCGGTTAAGGTATTGAGTTGCTTTTGGGTGGCTTCTTGACTGGCTTGTATTTTTTGTAACTCAGTGGCAAGGGTCTTGGCTCGTTCTTCTAGTGTAGCTTGTTCTTGCAGCGCTGTTTCCAATACGGTTATTTGATCTTTTACGTCCGTGGCTCGTTCTTGTTGATGTTGTTGATTGAGTTGTAATTGTTTGAGTTGATCGAAGTTAGCCTTATCTTTTTCAAGCTGCTTGAGCTGTAATTTCTGTGCTTCGTAGGCTTGGAATTTTGGTGCTTGTGCGCTAAGTTGCGTTTGTAATTCATGTAGTTTGCGCTGCTCGTTCGTTCGTTCTTCTGTTTGCGCTTGAAAATTTTCTACTGCTTTTTGGAAACGAATTAGGTTTTGGTTTAATTCATTATATTGAACATAGCGTGCCTGTTGCGCTGTGTAGTCCGCTTTGGCTTGTTGGTACGCGGTGGTACGTGCTAGGAGTTCCTTTTCAAGTTGGGTTTGCTGTTCGAGCGCTGCTGATTGATCGGTTTGCAAACTTTTGAGCTGAGTCGTGTGGGTTTTTTGAGCTTCCTCGGAAAGCAACAAACTGCGTTGTCCTTTGATTTGTTCCTTAATGCTATTTTTATCTTTACGAATAATCCGTTGGATATCATCTAATTTTTCCAAGCCGACCATTTTTCGGACCATTCGGCGGCGTTCTTCTCCTTTCGTATTGGATAATTCTCCCAATTCTTTTTGTCCGGAAAAGATCGACCGTGTAAAAGCATCTTTGTCCATACCGATGAGTTTCGAAACTTCTTCGTTGACGGGTTTTGCGCCCGTAGCAATCATCGTGTTTTTGTGGTCGTATAAACCTGCGTGGTGGGTAAGCGTTTTCCCTTTAAACTCTCTTTTGGCTAAATACGTTTTTTGATCGATTTCAAAAACGAGTTCGAGCATCACGTGATCTTTATCTGCGGCCCAGCTCGATCGAATAAATTCTTTTGAGGGAATAAAACCGTAGAGACAGACTAAAACGGCTTCAAAAATGCTAGATTTCCCCGCGCCATTTCGACCTACGATTCCAACGAGTCCTTCTCGGAAGTCGAGTTCGAGTTCGGTATATTGCTTAAAGTTTTTAAGTTGTAAACTTTTTAAAATCATCGGTTTAATTATTAAACAAATTTTCCTTTTTTTAATGTCGAATCTTGAATGTCCAATACAGAACGTTGATTGAAAACATAGTGGTGTCTTTTTTCAAACTGCTCGGCTTTCTTGCCCAAATTTGAACACGATATTTTCTCCCTGAAACCTGCTAACTATAAAGCAAACCCTCAAATCAAGATTCAACCAATCCATATTATTAATTACTCACCATTCCCCCGTTTCGTAGAGATTGATATATTTCTGTGCGGCTTCGACGAGCGTATCGGCTTGCGATTTTTCTTCGATGTTAGTGAGAATAAATTCCTTCATGAGATTATCTAGGCGTTCTGTCTTTTGAGCGATTCCCGGATTTTGCAAGACATCATCGCTAAATTGTCGTTTGATTAAAACTTGAATGGCCGTTTGAAAGATCGTTTTGATTTTGCGATTGGTCAAGGTAATGGATTGGCTAGATTTTACTTTTAGCAATTGCAAAGTCACGATCGCCTCTTTAATTGGATTGCTTTGCGCAAAATCTTCTAGTAGCGCTTCGATATCATCGACGGTTTTTTCGTGGCAATTTTCGATGGTAAGTTGTAGCCAGTTCCTAGTGGGAATGACGTGAAAGTCGGGTACAACTATTTTTCCCTTTGCTAACTCAAAGGTACAAAACCCTTTGTCGATGCCCGCTTCCGTATCGCTCATGCGTTCGGTAGAACCACAATACCAACCCGCGTCCAATTTGGATACTTTTTGAAAATTGTGCCAGTGTCCCAAAGCGACATAATCAAATTGATTGAGCAATTCCATGCGTTCCGGTGGATAGAGTTTTTCGCCGTATTCTTCCATGATGAAGCGTTTGCCAATGGAAGTATGTAGCAAAATAATATTAAACCTATCATCAACGGGCTTAATCTTTTCCATCTCTGATAATTGAACCTTATCATCATTGATATGCGGCAATCCGTGGACTACTAATTCCCCGAACTCAAACTGCTCGTAGGCCTGTCCGTAAATGGCATAAACGCCATCAATCGTATTGAAAGCTCTGAGAATAGGGCTCGTATAAATCGTCTTGGGCGTCTCATGGTTTCCCGCAATGATGAGAATGGGGATTTTTGCCGCCGACAAGCGGGACAATTGCTCCAAGGCAAAAATCTTTGGTCGATTCGGCGGAGAGGGCCGATGAAAGAAGTCTCCGGAGTGAATAACCAAGTCGGGTCGTAAAATCAATGCTTGGTCAATTACGTAGCTAAAGGCATCATAAAAATCTTGCTCGCGCAGATTAACACCATTCGGACCGACTTTGTCCAATTCATTATAACCTAAATGCGTATCAGAAAAATGTAGTATTTTCAAAGTATAAAGTCTTAAGTGCTAAAAAAGATAAATAAGTACCAAGCTTCGAATTTACGAATTTTCAATGAATTCCAAGGCTCTATATTCAGACCAGGCAAACTCATCGCCGGGAATACAAAAACCAACGTGTCCACCAATCTCTGGTGTTTCTAAAAAGAGAAAATCGTGTTGCTTCGCGATCTTGGTTGGCGAACAAAGAGGTGTTAGGATTGGATCATTTTTAGCGTTGACGAGTAAGATCGGAATACGAATTCCTTGCAAGTAATTGATGGAAGAGGCTTGGTGATAAAACTCTTGAGTGGAGTTAAAGCCATTGACCGGAGCAGAGAAAATACTATCAAAGTCTTCCCACTTTTTGACTTGTTTGATTTTTGTGAAGTCTATAATATCTGGAAATTGCTCCGCTTTTATCTTCATCTTTGCAGATAGCATTCGCTTGAAGCGGTTTCTGTAAATCCAATTTTTGGGTGCTTCTAGAATTCGAATGCTTTCGATTAGATCACAAGGCACGGAAAAAACTGCTGCTTTTTTAATTTTTTGGTGCAACTTATCTCCGTGAACGCCAAGGTATTTTAACGTAATACTTCCTCCCATGCTATAACCAACGAGAGCAATTTCGTCGTAATCGTACTTTTGTAAAGCATGCTGAATAACGAGATCAATATCTTCAATTTCACCGTGATGATACATCCGGAGCAAGCGATTCATTTCACCACTACAAGAACGACAATTCCAAGCGAGGACGTCCCATTGATGTTGAGCGAACAATTTTGCTGCCCCTTTAATGTAGTGGCGGCTAGTATTGCCTTCTAGGCCGTGCGTTAAAATGACTAGTCTTCGGTTTTGTTGAGGCAACCAATCCAAGTCCAAAAAATCACCATCCGGTAATTCGAGGCGTTCTCTTTGGTAGTTGACCGCTTCGACTTTACGAAAGATACCTGGAATGAGTGTTTGTAGATTTCCAGTGAATTGGAGTCGGGGTGTTTTTTTGTACGTGGAATTTGCAATAATGGGCATGACTTGAGGATTATTTTCGCTGGCAAAGCTAGTAATATTAATTGTTCTTTCTGGTGAATTGGGAAAGAACTTCTTACAAAATTTCCGAACTTTTAGAGGGATCCTTTATAAAAAAGCAAACAAATTCTTACTTTCGAGTTGAGTACGAAGGCAAAATCAATTTGCTTATTCCAAAACGCAGATTTGCGTCTATTTTAAAGACTTTTAAATAAAAAGAATGAATACCATACTGATAAAAAATGTACGCTACGTCAACGAAGGAAAAATTGAACATGGAGATTTGCTAGTAAAAGCGGGGCGCATTGCTAAAATTGCTCCGAATATTGATCAAGCGGCTGAAACGGTATTAGATGGAACGGGAAAATTCCTATTGCCGGGAATCATTGATGATCAAGTACACTTTAGAGATCCGGGCTTAACGCATAAAGCAGATTTATACACGGAACCCAAAGCGGCCGTTGCGGGTGGCGTCACAAGTTTTATGGAAATGCCGAATACCAAACCAGCAGCGTTAACGCAAGGCTTGTTGCAAGACAAATACGACACTGCTGCACAAAAATCACTCGCCAATTATTCTTTTTTTATGGGCGCGTCTAATGATAATTTGGAAGAAGTATTGCGTACCGATCCTAAGACGGTTTGTGGGATTAAGGCGTTCATGGGATCGAGTACGGGGAATATGTTGGTAGATAATCCGGTGACTTTGGAGCAATTGTTTTCAAAAGTGCCGATGTTGATTGCGACACACTGTGAAGATGAGGCGACCATTAGAAAGAATGCGGCTGCCTATAAAGAAAAATACGGGGAAGCCGTACCTATGCATTGCCATCCTGAGATTCGCAACGCAGCAGGCTGCCTGATTTCTTCTACTTTAGCAATGACTTTGGCAAAAAAGCATAATACCCGATTACACATTTTGCACATTTCTACGGCGGATGAATTGTCGCTATTCCGTAATGATATTCCCTTAAAGGAAAAACGAATTACGTCGGAGGTTTGTGTACATCATTTATACTTTAATGCGCAAGACTATGCTCGTTTTGGTAGCCAGATCAAATGCAATCCAGCCATCAAAGGTATTGCGCACCAATCTGCTTTATTCCCTGCCTTATTGGACAATCGCTTAGATATCATCGCGACGGATCACGCGCCGCATACTTGGGAGGAAAAGCAAGGTAGCTACTTTAACGCGCCTTCTGGCGTTCCTTTGATTCAGCATACTTTAAACGTGATGTTAGAATTTTACCAACAAGGAAAAATTAGTCTGGAGCGGATCGTAGAGAAAATGTGCCATGCCCCCGCAGACTGTTTTAAAGTAGAAGAACGAGGCTATTTGCGCGAAGGATACTGGGCAGACTTGATATTGGTAGATTTAGAAAAGGAATGGGAAGTGAAGAAAGATAATTTACAGTATAAATGCAATTGGTCACCGTTTGAAGGACATACTTTTAAAGGTCAAATTGAAGCGACGATTGTGAGTGGTCATTTAGCTTACGAAAATGGTCAGTTTAATGAAAATAAGCAAGGGGAAAGATTGAGTTTTTACGAATGAAATTATTAAAAAATAGGAAGCGAATAGAACTTTCTTTTTCAGACTAACGTTTATAGGTAGTAACGCTAGACAAAATGTACACTTAGATGGTAGTTTTCATTTGTCAAGAACATCTATTTATAAGATTATTCATTCCATAAAACTAAAAATATGTCAGTTCGATTAGGAGATATCGCACCCGATTTTACCGCTCAAACTTCAATGGGAGAAATTAGCTTTCACGAATGGTTAGGAGAGAGTTGGGGTTTACTTTTTTCACATCCCGCAGATTATACGCCCGTTTGTACAACGGAACTCGGTAGAACTGCTGCGCTCGGTGGAGAATTTCAAAAGCGAAACGTGAAGCCAATTGCGCTGAGCGTTGATCCTTTAGATAGCCATCACGGTTGGATTAAAGACATCGAAGAAACGCAAGGCGTTACGATGAACTTTCCCATCATTGCAGACCACGATAGAAAGGTTGCAGAATTATACGATATGATTCATCCCAACGCCGATCAAAAGGCAACGGTGAGAACGGTCTTTGTGGTTGGACCGGATAAAAAAGTAAAATTGACTTTGACTTATCCACCTTCTACGGGAAGAAATTTCTTAGAAATTATTAGAGTGATTGATAGCTTACAGTTAACAGCCGATTATAGCGTAGCTACGCCCGCAGATTGGAAACACGGCGAAGATGTAGTCGTTTCTCCCGCTATTCCTACGGAAGATATTCCTGCTCGTTTTCCCAAAGGGCACAAAATTATTAAGCCTTATTTGAGAACGACGCCACAACCTAATTTAGATTCGTAAGTTCAGTTGCGCATTCTTTTTACCACAATCGGCCTTGATGCATTTGCGTCAAGGCCGATTTTATTTTTCAAGCAATAAGATTTTTTTATTTTAAGTACTAAGTAGGTTTACCAAATAGATTGGTGATTTTGACGGAAGGAAATTTTGCTTCAATCGAGGCGAAAAATGCAGGAAACCTAGTGGTTTTCAAGGCTTTTTAACGAAGCGTGAAATAAAATTTACTCGTCATAAATTAGTGA
>CALFBG010000191.1 GCA_937951685.1 uncultured Saprospiraceae bacterium
CTACCTTGCGATCTATGGCATCTTAATTCCTATTTTCAATATTCGTTTTTCAGATCAATACAAAGCCTCTTGGTTCTATTACGCGATGCCCATCCAACATCCTGGATTGATCCTAAAAGGTGCCACAAAGGCCATGATCGCAAAATTCATCTTACCCGTTATTGGTACGATGGCAATTATCTCCTTATCCATTTGGGGAATGAAAACCCTTGATGATATTCTGCTTGGTTTGATCAATGTGTTATTAATCGCCGTAGGAATTAGTAGAATCGTGCTGAAGAACATGCCATTTTCTGAAGCCTGGAGCAATCAAAGTAAAGGAAGCTATACGGGTTGGAATCTATTTTCCATTTTTGTCATTAGTATACTAGGGTTTGGGCATTGGTATTTGTTGGATCGCCCAATCGCGCTGGGTATTTGGGGAGTAGTCGGCATCATTTTAATCCTCGCCATATTAAGCGACTTTAAGCGAATCTCTTGGCAAGGGATGAAAATGGAGTAATGGACCATCATTACTCGACCTTCGTTTCCTGTTCCTTGATTTTTCGAGTCGCCCAGCCATGCAGTACAATGCCCATTAATCCCATGACAACCGCAGGCGTAAATAGATCTTGAGGTTCCGCAAAATTAAGCACATCTAAAAGCCTTAAAGCGTGTACAATCGCTAAAATCGTTGCCAATAAAACTAAAATATTACCTACTTGGAGGTAACGGGGATACTTTTCCATAGTTATTTACCCTTCAATGATTAAATTTCTAGCGATACTAAAATCGTATAAATTGCAGCTAATCGCTCCTCAAGATTATCAGAAAACACTTTAGTCAAAAACACATAACTAAATGATTGTCAAATAGTTAAAACAATACAACACTATTCGTTTGTCAAGCAATTTAAAGCTTTTTATTTAACTTTTATTTTTAATCCTGAAAGCTAACAAATTAAAAAAGCTTACACATTGTAAAATTAGCATTCATTTGACTTGATTTCCTTCGCTTAGAAGGTTATTTTTGCAGCAAAAGGAGAAGATGCTTTATCTTTAAAACAATTTTTTCCGTTCCGAACAATATAAAGAATTCTATGTTATTTGTATAATAAAAGTGTCCGACAAGTGTTCTAGTCTACTATACTAGTCGTTTACGCCCGAAATAGCATTAAATAAATTAGTAAAGAATTATGGCAATTATTATTACAGACGAATGTATTAACTGCGGCGCTTGCGAACCGGAATGCCCCAATAATGCAATCTATGAAGGTGGTGTAGAGTGGAAAATTTCAGAAGGTAATTCGGTAACCGGTACGTACACCTTAGAAGATGGAAAAGAAGTTCACGTCGATGCAGAAAATGCACCAGTGGAAGAAGATTATTATTTTATCGTTCCCGATAAATGTACCGAATGCAAAGGATTCCACGAAGAGCCACAATGCGCTGCAGTTTGTCCGGTAGATTGTTGTGTGCCGGATCCGGATCGAGAAGAATCGGATGAAGTACTCTTGGCGAGAAAAGAACGCTTGCATTTATAAATTTGCCGTAACAAAAATCCATAAGTTCCATAAGAATAAGCTCATCGAAATCCGTTTCGATGAGCTTATTTTTTTATATTTACCAGCCATTAGAGGAACGCAGGTAAATTCTTATCACTTTTTACAACTACGTTCTTCTTGACCTAACGAAACCTAATTTTTTAATCCAAAATTTGTCATCGACAATTTTGGGCAACCTAACCAAGTACTGAGATGAATACAGATATCGAAATCGCACAATCCATCCAACTCAAACCCATTAAAGACATTGCTGCGAAAATAAATATAACCGAAGCGGATTTACAACTTTATGGCAAGTACAAAGCCAAACTCCCCTTAAACCTCATCGACGAAGAAAAGATAAAAAAGAGTAAACTGATTCTCGTTTCAGCAATCTCTCCTACACCCGCCGGAGAAGGAAAAACAACCATGTCTATCGGCTTAACACAAGGGCTGAACCGAATCGGTAAAAAAACAATGGTGGTACTCAGAGAACCTTCCTTAGGTCCCGTCTTCGGAATTAAAGGTGGTGCTACCGGTGGTGGCTTCTCCCAAGTCTTACCGATGGAAGATATCAACTTGCACTTCACCGGAGATTTTTCTGCCGTTGAGAAAGCACACAATTTACTCGCAGCGCTTATTGATAATAATTTGCAAAGTAAAAAACGCTCGCTCAACATTGACCCCCGAACGGTACTCTGGAAACGAGTAATTGATATGAATGATCGCGCGTTAAGAGATATCGTAGTCGGCCTCGGTGGTACAACTTCTGGCGTTCCCCGAGAAACAGGTTTTGACATTACCGCCGCTTCAGAAATTATGGCGATCCTTTGCCTCTCTAAAGATTTAATGGACCTCAAAGAACGCATGGGTAATATTTTCGTAGGCTTTACCTACGATAAAAAACCAATTTACGCTAGAGATTTAAATGCCAACGGTGCGATGACTGCACTCCTAAAAGATGCCATCAAACCAAATTTAGTACAAACAATCGAAGGAAACCCAGCCATTATCCACGGAGGTCCTTTTGCTAATATTGCACAAGGCACCAATACCGTTATTGCTACCAAAATGGGCTTGTCTTTAGCGGATTACGTGGTGACCGAAGCAGGTTTTGGCTGTGACTTAGGGGCAGAAAAATTCTTGGACATCAAGTGTCAAAGTGCTAATTTATCGCCGAAAGCAGTCGTAATTGTAGCGACAATTAGAGCACTAAAATATCATGGTGGCGCAGACCCGAAAACGCTTAGCGAAGCCAATCCAGCAGCCGTAAAAAAAGGCTTGCCCAACTTGGAAAAACACTTGGAAAACGTTGCGCAGTTCAATTTGAAACCCGTCGTGGCAATCAACCAATTTAGCAGCGATACCGAAGAGGAAATTCAAATCATCAAAGATCGTTGCCAAGAATTAGGTGTTCATGCGGTTTTATCTAACGTTTGGGGTAAAGGTGGCGAAGGTGCAGAAGCCTTAGCTACCAAGGTAGCCGAAGTCGTAGATGCTGCCACGGAAGAATTTATGCCAATGTACGATTGGTCTTCTCCGGTCAAAGAAAAGATTGAAGCAGTAGCGACCAAAATATACGGTGCAAAAGCTGTTGAATTTGCCGCTAAGGCACAAGCCGACTTACGACGAATTGATCGTTTAGCGCTCAATCACTTGCCCGTTTGTATCGCCAAAACACAAAAATCGCTATCGGATGATCCGAAGCTGATTGGTAGACCTACTGACTTCGTCATTACGGTTAGAGAAATTGAAATTGCAGTGGGTGCAGGTTTCTTAGTTCCAATTACGGGAAATATCATGCGAATGCCGGGCTTACCATCAGTGCCTTCTTCGGAACACATTGACATTGACAACGACGGAAATATTAGTGGTTTATTTTAATCAACATTTTTACTCACGTACAGCGAACATAAATGTATACTTACGAGCAATCGAAATTTGGGGAATGGGAAAAAATCACACTCCGTAATGCAAGCACTGGTAATAGTTTTGCACTCGTTCCTGCGATGGGCGCGTGCTTGCTAGACCTATGTTTTCAAGGGCAAAATGTTTTGGATAGTTTTCAAACACCCGCAGCTTTGCAACTAGGAGACTGGGCAAAAAGTGCCGTATTATTTCCATTCCCCAATCGCTTGCGTGGCGGAACATATACTTTCGCTGGCCAGCAATACCAATTTCCATTGAATGATGGAAGCGGACCTAATGCCATTCATGGGTTCGGCAGGCAGAAAGCTTTTACGGTACAAGATTATCAAGTGACCGCCGATCAAGGAACGATCACTTGTTTATACGAAGATCAGGGCGAGCACCCAGGCTACCCTTTTCCTTTTTCGGTTGAAATGAAATATGCGCTCAATGACGATACTGGTTTTGAAGTTAGCTTAACGATGACCAATCGGGGTACGCAACCCATTCCCGCTGGGTTAGGCTGGCATCCATATTTTACTTTAGGAAATACGGTTGATCAATATTTTTTACAACTTCCCACTTGCAATTTAATTGAGGTAGACCAAACGATGATTCCCACCGGTCGTCAAAGCTCTTATCCAAACTTTAACGAAAGTACACCAATCAAGGATACCACTTTAGACAGTTGTTTTAAATTAGCGGCAGCAACAACGAACCGCGATACCATAACAATCAAAAGCGATACGGCAAGCCTAACGTACTGGCAAGAAAGGGGAACGCAGGCTTGGGAGTTTGTTCAGATTTTTATTCCCCCCCACCGAAAAAGTATTGCCATTGAACCGATGACTTGCAACGTCGATGCCTTCAATAATCACGAGGGTTTAGTTCTTTTGCAGCCCAACCAACAATTTGGGGGAAAATTTGGCGTACAGTTTACGAAGCCATAAATTATTTACGATACTGGATCGTAACTAAAAGAACAGGGCTGATTATATTTCTCTTCTAATAATTAATTGTGATAAGAATGCTTGCCCGGAAGTAGATCACTTACTTCCGCGATTCGACAAGCCGTAAGTGCAAAAGACAACTAACGATTAGGACTAGTACACTGTGTACTAGTATATTTTCATAGCTTTTCTCGAACTGTTTTTTAAAATTTATACGCCAAAGTAAGGCTCAAAGATCGGTTGTAAAACCCTTCTCCAAAAACATCGTCTTTAATCATATTTGTCAAACCAAAATGATAACGTAAGTCAATGCCCAATTGAGAAATAGGGCTATAACTAAGTCCCACGGAACTACCAAGACTCCACTTTCTAAAGGCCAAATCTGCTTCGTTAAGCTGATCCAATAAATTCGCGCCCTCCAATTCATCTAATCGTTTTTGGAGATCACCAGTACTACCGCCCACTCCATTACCGCCCACTCCCAAAACGATTGGGGAACCATGACCCTCTAACTGAAATGAGGATTCAAAACTTTTTTGGTTATACAAATGACGTCCCCGCATATTTACTAAGTAAGCAAGATCTACCCCTACACCAACTTGCCATTTTGGATCCATTTGAAAAAGAAACTGTATCGGCAAACTCACAAAATCGAAATACTCCATCTGTAAAAATATCTTCTCTCTATTCTCCTCTAACGAAAGCGGATCTTGACTATAATATTCATTTAAACCATCGTCAAAGAAACCTCTATACGCTTCACTCGATAAACTGAAATCACCATCTTGAACCTTCGCGATATTCAATGCGTAGTTATTTTTTAACCTTTGATAAGCTAAGCCAATTGTCAGAACCAACTTGGGTCGTAATTGATAAATCAAGTCGATTCCTAGTCGCCCGCCCAAAGCGGAAGACCGGTTATTATGCTGAAATCCTCCGTAGATGCTTCCTCCGAGTAAAGTTGGTTGATACCTTAAAGCGGAGTTTGTGTTTTCGAAGACGGGAAGTATCAATCCTGCGCGCTGCTCAAAGCCCAAAGGGTTTATCTCTAGTCGCTTAATCGCAACCATGCCTGCTGTGCTAGTCGATGTTGGTAAATCTTCTGACGGGCGGACCAACAGCTTTGTTCCCGTCGCTTGCACAACAGCATTTTCAATCTTTTCGGGAAGTATCGCTTTCGAGGAAATTGCGGCGCTTTCACTTGGAATTACTACTTTAGCTTCAATGTCATTTTGCAAGTTTACAGCAGCTATTTTTCGGTTATTTTTTACAGGATTCGCAATTATTTTATTGGGCGCTGTAATGATCGCCTTAGCATCTGATTTTATTTCATTTGTGATTGCATTTGTCGCAATTGGTTCAATTGATTTAGTGATTTCGTTGGTTGCATTGGTTTCGGCAATCGAATGGTGAGGAGGAGTGGGAATTTCCTTTGCTGCCGAAGGTTTTGCTTTCACAATCGGCAAAACGCTTTTGGAATTAGCGTCAAGCTCCTTCGTCCTTGCACCAAAATAATACGCACTACTTCCAATGCCCAGCAACAGACCAAACAATAGCCAAAGCACCATCCTTCGTCGCTTTTTCTTTTTGACGGGCATTTCTTGATCTAAAAGATTGCTCATTTTTGACCAGGCGAAATCCGTAAATTCTTCGTTTAAATTATCATTATCCTGCATAAAGCCTATTGGTATTTTGATCAATCATTTTCTTTAATTTCTTACGAGCCGTTGCTAAGTGCCATTTGGAAGTTCCATCACTAATCTTGAGTCTTTTTCCAATTTCGACGTGGGTAAATCCTTCAATGGCGTAAAGTCGAAAAACGGCTTGAGTGGCGGGGGGTAAGCGATCCACCAATTTCAAAATATCTTCAACGTACATTTTGTCTAGTACTTCCTCTGGCACTTCTTCGTCCCTTTCTTCGAATACTAAAAACTGTAGGTAACGTTCATTTTTCTTAAAATAATCGGCAACACTGTGGTAAATAATTTTTCGAATCCAGCCTTCAAAGGAGCCTTGGAAAGCAAAACTATCCATCTTTTTAAATACCCGCAAAAAGCCAATATTGATAATATCAAGTGCCTGCTCCCGATCATTTGTATAGCGAAAACACATTTGCATCATCTTCGGGAGATATTTGCGATATAGCAATTCCTGTGCTCTACGATCGTTTTGAACGCAGGCATCAATCATTTCCTTCTCTGAATATTTCACTTTTTTCAGCATTCGCAGAAGCTAATTTTTCCTTTTCTCTAAGATATTAAAAAGAAGCGATTAAGGCTTCGTTTTATTCCCTTGAGTTTGGTTAGCAAGCAGCAGACGCTTGTTGTTAAATCCTCCTAACAGATCAACGAGAGCCGCTTATACTAGCATAGACCAAGCCTTTTCCACAAAGGGTTGGGTCATCTAAAAATGAATACTGATTCTAAAGAATGTTAAACAAAAGGAAGGGCTACGCTAACATAGCGTTTCGGGGAACGAATAAATAAATAGGAAATGATTAGTTTATAACATTAGTGTATAACTAAATCGGGAAAGCACGCTCCGTTTTAAATTCACGCAAAGTCTTCGCTAAACTCGCTAAAGTATCCATAGACGGAACAGCTTGCAACTGACAAAGCATTTGAAAAGGATTAAAAGGAAAATGATAAACCAAATTTAACGCTCTTACCGTTAAGGTTTGGGTGTTCAAATCAATACTTACCATTAGCCGCGGATTGGTATAAACAGCAATCATCAAGTCCTGTAAAAGCGTAGCAGGTACCTCAATTAATACTAAACCTAAGTTTTCTGCCGCAATTTTAAACCGGGAATCAAAGGAGCTTGCCACAATTGATTTGATGCCGTAATCCAACAAAGCCAGAATCGCCGATGCTGCCGAATCACCGACCCCAAAGTTAGCACCCGCCAAAAGAATATGCCCCGCGTACGCTGGGTTATTCAATACAAAAGCAGTATTCAAAGTCTGGTCTTCATGATGCCGATGATCGTAAAAAAGTTGCTCTCCAAACTTAAAGTCACTCGTATCCTCTGATAAGCGTGCAGGAACAATTTCCTCAATACTAGCATTGTCCATCGCTAGCGGAATACAACTTGATTTTAATTGTAAAAAACTCATTTTTTGACTTTGTATTTGGTTAAGTTAGGACTAGCTATGGCCGAATTTAAGCGTCCATTTTTCATCGCCGTTGTAAAATAAATAGCGTTTTTAAACTAAAAATTTCTACATTTGGTTCTATAAACTTACAACTCAACAAGAGATTACAAAAATCAAAGTATTGTATTTTTACAATGCCCAAAACCAGACTTAACCAGATTAAATAATTGACAGTCAGTCACTTAAACAACACTCAATTACTACGTCCAATATGCAATCTGATCCTTTATTCATCTTAATTAAGTCTTTATCCAAATCAGAAAAAAGAAACTTCAAACTATATGTCAATCGTATCCAGTCTAAGGAAGAAGCTAAGTTTATTCAATTGTTTGATGTTTTAGACAAACAAAAGCGTTACCAAGAAGAGGTTATTTTCCAAAAAATTCCTAGCCTCAAAAAATCACAATTGTCCAATCTCAAGCGACATTTGTATCGTCAAATTCTGACGAGCTTACGCTTAATTCATATCCAAAAAAATCTAGAATCTCAGATTAGAGAACAAATCGACTTTGCGAGTATTCTCTACGATAAAGGGCTTTACCTACAGAGCCTGAAATTGCTCGATCGCGTTAAAAATATTGCTAAAACAGCACACCAAGATTTGCTCCTCGTAGAAATTATCGAATTTGAAAAATTAATTGAATCCAGACACGTTACGAAGACGATCGAAAACCGAGCGGAAGAACTCAGCGACGATTCCGAAAAACGAAATAAAGTCAATTACAACGCTAGTAAATTATCAAGCCTAAGTCTTAAGATGTATGGCTTTTTCCTCAAATTAGGTCAGGTGCGTACCGAAGAAGATGCCGCAATGGTCAAAGCTTTTTTTCGCTCGCACATCCAATCCATTGATTCCAAAGGGTTGAGCTTTTTTCAAAAAGTACATCTTTACCAGTCTTACGTTTGGTATTATTATATTCTACAGGATTTTCTTTATTACTACCGGTATTCCCAAAAATGGGTAGACCTTTTTGTCGATAATCCATCCATGCAACTCAAAGATTCTGTTCTGTATGTTCGAGGTCGGTACCACCTTTTAGTCGCACAATTCAACTTGAGAAATTATACCAAATTTTGCATTCACTTAGAAGCGTTGAGAGCCTTCAATACTTTGCACGGCGAAAGTTTCAATAAGAACACAGAAGTGCTCGTTTTCCTTTGTTTGAAAACGGCAGAATTAGATAAGCATATCTTTGAAGGCAGTTTTACCGAAGGACTAAAGCTCCTACCCGATTTAGAACGTGGCATTAAGGATTACGGCTTCCACCTCGATTCTCACCGAATCATGATCTTTCATTATAAAATTGCCTGCATTCATTTTGGCAGTGGTAATATCGAAGCCTCCATTGATTACCTCAATAAGATCATCCAGCTCAAAGTCGGTCACCTGCGAGCAGATATTCAGTGCTACGCGCGCCTACTTCACTTGATTGCGCACTACGAATTACAACATTTCGGTTTGCTGGAATATTTGGTAAAATCAGTCTACCGTTTTCTAGGAAAAATGGAAGACCTCAATTTGGTACAACGAGAAATCTTGAAGTTTTTAAGAAATGCCTTAAATCTAGTCGATCCTTACGACCAAAAATTAGCCTTCGAAGAGTTGAAAGAAAAGATCAATAAAATTGCACAACATCCACTTGAAAAGCGTTCCTTCTCCTACCTCGATATCATTTCTTGGCTGGAAAGCAAGATTGAGAATCGCCCCATCCAAGATATTATCCAAGAAAAGTTTAATGCTAAATTAGTATCAGAACACAAGACCTTCTGATCCGCTAAAAAAGTGAAAAAAAAGAGCCCTCAAGGAGGACTCTTTGGTGCGGAAGAGGAGGGATTCGAACCCCCGGTACCCGTTA
>CALFBG010000192.1 GCA_937951685.1 uncultured Saprospiraceae bacterium
GTAATCAACACACATTTTTGGTAGAAATTCATGCAACGAAGATAAGAAGAACTGCTAGAAAAAGAAAGCCCTCGTCGTAAAGCTTTTGCTTCGCGCAAATAAAGCGCACTAGACTATTGGATCGTTTTAAAAAACGAACGCCTACTCAAATTTAGATTGCTAAAAGTAAAGTTAAAGAAATGGTATTGTATTTATTTGATTTTCAGTGATTTAGGTAGATTTTGATAGAAGGTATTTTTAGCTGTTTTCGACTCAACGCACTGTCATTGTTGCCATAAATTAACTAGCGGTTGATAGGATTGACGATAAGCTTACTGGTAATTTTATTTTGACTTGAAGAGGCTTGATGGGCTGATCAAGACTGCTGTAAATAAAGCTGGTAGGATGGCTACTATTTTAGCTTGTAAATGGGATTACCATTTCTACTCTTAGTGACTTTTACCTGATTGTTCTTAGTTAGATCTTCTAAACTAGCTTTGATTTCAGCAGTAGAAAAGTTTCCCAATTTTTCGAAGCCAAGTTGTCGCGCGCCCCAACGTTGAATCCTCAACGGAGAGAAGTACCAATCGTTGTAACTAAACAAGAAGCGTAGCAGTAAGTCGGTTAAAGTCTCTTCGTGATAACTATCTTTTCCGACGAGTAATAGGTAAGGTGGTTTTTTGTTTTTCGGAGTCTTTTCTTCTGGTAAATAAGCCTTTAAAATAGACTGGGATAAGGCAACTCTCGTTTCGTCCGAAGGATTGAGCTGGAAACTTCGAAGTTGTTCTTCGAATTGTGCGAGCTTTTCTTGATTGTTTACTTCGTTAGCGGCACCTAAAATTCGTTCTTTATTTTTACTTAAGTAGTAATCGGAATCAATGATGGTTTCCAACAGACTTGCTGGCTTCGTCGCTGTGGCTGCTTCAATACTTCTGGTTTGTTCTTCTGCTGCTCGTTGCGCTTTTGCTACCATTTCTTGGATCAAGGATAAGATCGCTTTGGAAACGTTGAGCCAGGCTTCGTCAATATTTTTCCACAACGTTAAGGCTTTGCCATCCCGCGGTAAAACTTGTAGATGTTTGAAATTAGAAATCTCCCACAAACAGGGACGAATGATAATGGGAACGACGATGGCTTTTCCTTTTTCGTGTTGTTCTAGTGCAAAGATCGTTTCCGTTTCGTAGCAATAGTCGGAAGCCAAAAATTCCGGACTAATCAGCAAGATGATAATTTGCGCTTTTTTGAGATTGAAATTAATATCTTCTTCCCAGTTGCTACCCGGCGCAATTTTTCGATCACTCCAACCTTCAATAATATTTTGCCTTCGCAATAATTCTAAGCGAATTTCCAATTGCGCCCTAAACGCGTCGTCGACGTGCGCATAACTATAAAATACTGGAATTTTCATAAAAGGAGGTTTCGATCAACAATGGAAAACTGCTTAAAGGTACAATTTCTTAATCTTCTACCAAACCACATTTTACCGCAAAGCGAATTAAGTGTGCTAATTTTTTGATGTCTAACTTTTTCATTAAATTAAAACGGTGGGTTTCTACGGTACGGACACTCAGAAAAATCTGCTCCGAGATTTCCTTGCTTGAAAATCCTTCGGCGAGGAGTTTTAAGACTTCCGTTTCTCGCTCCGATAATAAAGCCAATTGGTGCGCGGGCGTAGCGTCAAGTTGAGGATTGGGAACGATTCGCCCCGTCTTGCGCAACAAAGCAGTTGTTACCTCACTAGAGAAATATTGTTTGCCCGCCGCAACGGCTTCAATGGCTTGGATGAGTTCTTTTTGGTCAGCATTTTTCAATAAATAGCCCGAGACTTGCATTTCCAACATTTTCTGAAGGATTGGCTTTTCAAAATGCAAAGACAGAATAATAATCTTCACTTCCGGAAACTGCTCAATTGCTTTTTGCGCCGCAATTATTCCATTCATAATGGGCATTTCAATATCCATCAAAACCACCGCTGGTTTTAAAATGGGAATAGCTTGCAGGGCATCTCTACCATTATTGGCGGTACCGATGACTTCAAACTGTGGTAGCCCGCCAAGCAAAGATTGCAGCCCATCCAACACAATTTGATGATCATCAACTAATAATATTTTGATCACTTTTTCCAATTGAATTATTGATTATAGTTTTAACTTTAAAATTGTTCCACCATCCATACCCGCCTCAAAATTCAAACTCCCACCAATTGCTTTTGCCCTAGACGCCATGTTCATCAAACCATGTCCACGTTTTTTGGGATCGAGTTGTTTGGGGTTGAACCCTTTACCATCGTCTTCTATACTTAAGATGAGATTGCCTTTTGCTCGGTATAGTTGAATACTTACTTCGGTCGCTTCTGCGTGTCGTAAAATATTATTAACGGCTTCTTGCGCAATTCTAAAAACGCCAATTTCGGTGGCTTCTGGCAAGCGATCTTTAATGCCAAAACTATCCATTTCGTATTGGATACGCGTATGGGAAAATGATTTATCCACCATAGATTCGATTGCTGCCACCAAACCAATTTCACTCAGTGTTTTGGGCATCATTTGATGAGAAATGGTGCGAACATCAACGGTCGTTTCGTCGAGAATGCCCATTAGCTTTTTTAAACGTAGGGCCACTTCCGGAGCTTTTCCTAAGACTTGATCGCTGACTTGTTGCCAGCCCATTTTCAAGCCCATTAGTTGTTGACCGATCCCGTCGTGCAAATCGGCGGCGATCCGTTTCCGTTCGAATTCGGTGGCTTCAATGGAGGCGACCAAGAGTTGCTGTTCGTAGGCTTTTTCTTTGCGTCTTTGCCGTTCTTTTTGTTTGTTTTGGTAAAAATAGTAAGCAAAAATCCCTAAACTGATCAGTGCCAGCACGACTCCGATGGCGGTAACGAGCACAATTTTATTACGGTAATTCGCGCGTTCAATCTGCAAGCTTTGTTGGGCTATTTTTTGTTCTTTTTGTGTTGTTTCATATTTGGTTTGTAGCTCCGCAATTTGCTTTGTCTTTTCTACTTCGAAGAGCGTATCTTTAATGGCGGTATATTGTAAATGGGTATCGTAGGCTTGTTGGAAATTTCCCGTTGCCTGATGTACGCTCGCGAGTTGTAGATACGCTTCTTTCAATTCATCATTCGCCCCAATGGCTTTTGCTCCATCCCGCGCAGCCGTTGCCAAAATTGTTGCTCGTTCGTAATCTTTCAGGGCAAAATAAGCTTCCGCCAAATGGACTTGTGTAAAAGCCATCGCTCGTTTATCGCCAAATTCTTCGTGCAAGTCTAAGGCACGTTGCAAAAAATCTGTTGCCCGTTCAGGATTATTTAAACCATTATAAGCCCGACCAATATTTCCCAAAGCATAAGGTTGATATTGCCGTACTTGCAAGGAATCGTAAGCCTGATAAGCCACTTCCGAATACTGAATAGCCGCTTGATAATCTTGTTGGTCCAAAAAAATAGAACCTAAATTTCCTTGCATCACTGCTTGCCCGAAAGCGTGTCCGTAGTCTTGATAAATGGTTAGGGCTTTGGAGTAGTATTCGATGACTTTATCGAAGTTCTTTTGCTTTTTATAAACGATTCCAATGTTGTTGTAAGCTTGCGCAATGCTAAGTGGTTTTTCTTGGGTTTCGTAAATGGATAGCGCGATAAAATACTGGTCTAAGGCTTTTTTGAAGTCACCTTGCTCATCGTAAATGATACCAATATTGTTCTGCAAATTCGCAATGGCTAAAGTATCTTTTAAGGTCTTAAACAAGGCTAAGGATCGTTCTTGATAAGCTAAGGATTGCTCGTAATTTCCCTGACCTTGCGCGTTGACGCCTAGGTATTGCAGCGCGGAAGCTTGTCCTTTTGGGTAGGCTAATCGCTCGGCGAGACTTAGGGCTTCTTCACAATAGGGACGTGCTGCTTTAGCATCTTGATAGTTTAATTCGTAGCAAAGTTCGCAGAGGTATTTGACGCGTTGGGTATCTTTTGCCGTTTGTACCAATTGGATTAAACTATCCACAAGGCGAGGTTCTTGAGCTGATAAGTTGTTGCATACCAGAAAGTTAAGCAGTAAGATTACCAGCGTACGAAACCCCAAGCGTAGGGTAGGAGGAGGTAGCATCATTGGGGTAAGGTTTATCCTAGGAGTTATTTGAACTCCGTTTTGTTCTACGTAAATCTACGTAAAGGTTTCGGTATTTCTTCGTATCGCTAAAAAAAATATTTAAAACTAATTTTGAGGATAAGTAATTCGTGGAAATTGAACAAACAATCGTTTCCAGAAAAATAAACATCAGATTCCCTCCGTCTTTGATAAAAAATCTAGATCGCAAGCGATTGGTAAAGTCATTAAAATTGATCGTTTCAATCCTTAATCCCTAAAACATAGTTAAAAATGAAACACCTTTTACAAATTTTATTTTTTGCCTTTTGTCTTGGTGCCACGCAGTTCAGTTTGGCACAAGAGCTCTCCGATTACCGAGCGATCGGGCTAAGTGTTACGCAACCTCAGTTTAAAAATGGCTTTGCCACCGACGAAAACTGGTATGGCGTGCATGCTCAATTTTCCAATTTTTACTTTGATTATCATTTGGGATCTTTGTACAAAAAAGGAAGAGAAACACTCGATCCTTTGTTGCGAGGATATATGTGGAACGTGGGCTACAGTCATCTGTTTTTTAAAGTTCGAAAGCCGAATCAACTGAGCGTGACGACCGTCCGTTTGATCCCTTTTGCCGATGTCGGGCTTTCCTACGTAAGAGCTGGAATTGATGGGGAAGATCGGGCTTTCTCTTGGGGATTAAAATTAGCGCCAGGCATGATGGTTAAATTTCCTTTTGGAAATGTTAGTTTGAAATGGGATACTTATTTCCTCATTAATAATACTTTATTGAGTAGCAAAAATGATAATGCTTTTACCGATATCCGTTTTTCGCCAACCTTAAGTTTTAGCATTGACGGGCTAGAAGATATCTTTAACCCAAGAGATTACAAAAAATCAATTGATTACCAAGTGCAAGTGACGACTTCCAATAAAGTAGGGACTTACTATGATTGGGGAGACCATGATAAGGATGGTAATACCTTAGAAAAAGTTGACGTTTATCGAGAATCTACCCGCACGGATGATCGGACGGAAAAGATTGCTTTTGAAATCGTAGAAAACTATTGGCACACGGGCGTAAAACTAACGGCTTTCCCACAACGAGATAATCAAGGACTAACCCTGATGTACGGTCCGATGACAGGATTTCGTTTCGGAATGTTTGGTATAGATGGTTTTTACCAACGAGGACAAATCGGTTTACGCAGCCTCGCCTCGGTGGAAGAACTGGCTCAACTCAGTTTAGAAAATGTCAACTTTAACCTCAGTGCTGCTCAGCCGGTTTCCGTCGTCGGTGGAACTTTTGCTATGGATATTCTAAAAATGAGTATTCGAAATTCTACGAAAATCGCAGATGTATTCTGGGGCGCCACGACTTTTACCCGCTTGATGTTACGCTATAACTACCAACAAATTACTAAAAACGGTGACTTGAAATTCACCTACGACGAAGCGGAAGCGTTGATGTTAAATAATGCGAGCGCAATTCTTCCCGAAAATAATCCTTACCAACTAGGAAAAACAACGAGTGTGCATGGCATGGGGGTTGCATTAGAATTAGGTGCAGCGAGTTTTAGTTACGACTATAATTTCACGAAGACCGTAGCGCCATTGCTTAATCGCCACAGTTTCAGTTTTTCCATTGGCGTACCACTGATTCGCTTAGTAAAAACGGTTAGTGGGCATCTCAAACTTAGAAAAGCAGTTCGTAAAGCAAAAAGAGAAGCGAAGCAGAAAGCTAAAGCCACAGAAAAATAAATTTGCCTACTTACTTATCTGCTAGTCTAATTAAAACCCTGTTTAGCCCTAAAAAAACATTATGCGTTGGTTGTTGTAAATACTTCCAGCGCATACGCTTAAAAGTCTAAAATCATTTTTATGAAAAAGTTTATGATCAAATGGACAGTTGCAACGAGTATCTTGATGACGCTATTGCTGTTACCCGGACCAGGCTTAGTCGCCCAAGAAATTGAATCAATTACCCAAACGGGGCATTCTTTTTTCTTCCCCCAAAATCTAATGATTTATGATTTGCAGTTTACGAAAGACAGTAGACATTTACTTTCTGCGGGACAAGATGGACAAGTGATCGTTTGGGACGTTGCTTCCGGACGTAAGGTAAAAAGTTTTTTTAATCAGGTAGATAACCAAGAGGTAAGCGGGATGGACTTGAGTAAAGATGAGAAAAAGATCGTCTTAGGCAGTCCTTTTTCGCAAATTCTACAAATGGATTATGAAACGGGCGAAATACTGGATCGACACGAAGATAAAACTAATTTTTCAAATCTTCCGAGTTATCCCGGTGCCGTTTACATGGATGATGGTTACGTCGTTAGTGCGCCTTGGGGATTGAGTGCTTACAAACCTGGACAAATGTTGCCTGCTAAAGAAAAGCCTTGGGGGGGTGCTAATAATGGTACGATTTCTTTGGAGCGCAGTCCAGATCGGACAATGCTTGCAATTACGACGAGCTGGAAAGATCAAAGGTTTAAGCTCTTTTCTTATCCTAAATTCAAAAAAATCAAAAGTATTAAGCTGGAAGATATTACCCTTACACCTGCCGCAATCTCCAAAACGAATCGTTACGTAGCGGTAGAAGATGGAACAGGGAAATTTGTTTGGGTGTTGGATAAAGAAAAAAAATACAAAGTAGTGTATAAGGTTCCAATGTGGCGTGGTACAAACAAATGGGATACTTTCCATATTGACGGTTTAGCTTTTTCGCCCGACGAAAAAAATCTCTTTGTGGGGATGACTTTTTCGCCGAGGTCGGGAAAAAATGGTAGGAAAAATTTCGTCCAAAGAATAGATTTAGCGACCGGAAAAGTTTACGCTGCGCTGGATTACAAATCCTTTGGCGGCAATCAACGGATTAATCGAATCGCAATGTCACCCGATGGAAAAGTATTAGCAGTTAGTATGCAAAATCCAAAGACACCAATTCAAACTTTTGAATATCCGAGCATGAAAAAGATTCGAGATTTCAATGTTTATAGTTTAAAAAATAATGCGATTGCAGTCAGTGGTAGTGGACGCTATTTAGTCAGTGCACAAGGATCAAATATGGTATTGTGGGATTTGCATAAAGCGAGACCAGCACCTATTTACTTTGCGAAAGATAGCTATCAAGATTTTTGTTTTTCAAAAGATGAAAAAATTATTTATGCGATTACAGATGGAGGAATATATAAATACTATTTAGACGGTCGGAAAGGAATCAAATCGAAGCTTAACTGGGGGAATCATATTCACCTTTCGCCGCAAGAGGATAAAGCAACGGTGGTAGCATCCAGTAGTATTTTGGCATTTGAAACGGCTAAGATGACTTCAAAAACAGTTGGTTATATTAAAAATCGAGTCATTGGTTTCAGTACCGAAAACCAACAAGCGATGTCGCCTAATGGAAAGTGGGAAGTGCTACACGCAAAAGGAACAACCGTGATGGATTTGACGACGGGGAAAACGGTGATGCACAAAGAATTTCCTAAAGCATTGTCCATGTGGGTAGACGCTACGGCGATTAATGCTGCGGGTACACAGTTTGTGATTGGCAACCTAGTATGTGAAATTCCTTCGGGAAAAATTATCAAAGTCCTGAGTGATTTTAATAAACGATCGGTCAAAGGCTTAGCGTATTCTCCGGATGGTAAATTATTAGCACTCGGTACCAATACGGGAGACCTTGCCATGATCAATACAGATACTTGGGAAGTAATTTCGAAGGAAAGCATACAAAATATAGCGATTCGAAAAATTTGTTTCGATACTGCTCGGAAGCGATTGTTTGCAGGTGGATTCACGGGAGAGATTTCTGTTTTTGATTATGATAAAAAACAGTTAGTTGCTAGCTTTAACGGGATTTCTCCCGAACAATATATTATGCGAACCGCCGCCGGATACTATCACTCCAGTAAAGGAACCTTGGATATTATTCATTACCGCAAAGGACCAAAGGTGTTTGGGTTTGAAAATTTTGATCTAATTTTTAACCGACCGGATATTGTCGCAAAAGCTTTATTGAGTGAAGATGAAGACTTAATTGAAAGTTACCAAAAAGCGTGGCTGAAGCGGGTGGAAAAAATGGGACTTGCTCCGGAGAAATTCCAACAAAAAATGATCTTGCCCGAAGTGCGAATTACCAATGATATTCCACTAACAACTAAGGAGAAAACCGTTACCCTCAATTTGGAAGCTACGGACTCCGAATATAGCCTAGATCGAATAAATATTTATGTAAATGGTGTCCCATTAAAGGGACGAAAAGGTTTTGCCATCGCTGGAAATAAAAAATCGATTCAACAAAATTTCCCGATTGAACTAACTCCGGGAACAAATAAAATTACGGCATCGGTACTCAATAGTAACGGCACTGAATCACTCCGAGAAGAAGTGAATTTGACTTGTACGGCAGACTTTGGGAAAGCTGACTTTTACTATTTAGGCGTCGGTATTTCTAAGTTTGTACAATCCGATAAAAACTTGACTTATGCGGATAAAGATGCGCGCGATTTAGCAACATTTTTCCAAAACAAGAATGAAAGTTTTCGGAATCAATACGTCAAAACGGTGACGAATCAAGAAGCTACCACGAGTAATATTGTTGCCCAAATTAAAGAATTTGTGAAAAATGCGCGTCCGCAGGATGTCGTTATTATTACCTTTTCTTCGCACGGTGGGTTAGACAAAAACTTCGACTATTTCTTAGCCACTCACGATATGGATTTTAAGAATATGACCGAGACGGGCTTAGCGTACAATATACTCGACGAATTAATGGATGGTGTAAAAGCAAGACAGAAATTGCTGATGATTGATGCTTGTCATTCGGGAGAAATTGATAAAACGGGAGATATCGACGTAACGGACAACGACCTTCTGGCAACGAACGATCTTGCACTCGACGTAAAAACGAAGAATTTTGCTAAACCTTCCGGCGAACAAAAAAAATTAGGCTTGCAAAATTCTTTTTATCACATGAAAAACTTATTTGCGGATTTGCGAAGAGGTTCTGGAACGGAAGTAATCTCGGCAGCGGCAGGTGTAGAATATGCGCTTGAAAGTTCGGGTTGGGCAAACGGAATCTTTACCTATTCTGTATTGGATGGTTTAACAAAAAATAAGGCGGATACCAATAAAGACAAACGCGTAAGTGTCTCAGAATTGCAAAAGCACGTTTATCAAACCGTAGTAAAAATGACGGGTGGAAAACAGCATCCTGTGAATCGAGCACAAAATCTAGATTCAGATTTTACAATTTGGTAAGTTTGAAATAATAAGGGTAATACACTACTTCCAAATAATAGTTTATTAATCCAATCGTCCCTGAATGGGCATATCTTAATGTTAAAGTATCCCGAATTTCTAATTTGAAATTCGGGATTTTTAGTTTCAATAAGTTTTATGTAAAAGCTACCATTCCTGAAAAGGGTGCGCCAATAAATTAGAATTGTAATACCGTTCCTCCGTGGTAACTTCTTGCCCAATCCAACGGGGCAATTCAATGGCTTCGGCTTCGGAGTCGAGTTCTACCTCTGCGACAATCAATCCCGTATTGACGCCCGCAAACTCATCGATTTCCCAGCATTTTCCCGCAAAGTAAAGCTCGTAACGTGTTTTTTCAATAATGGGCTGTTCACACAATTTCAGCATCGCCAAAGCATCTGCTACGGGAATGTCATATTCAAATTCTTGACGCGTCGCATTTTCATTTTTGCCTTTCACCGTCAAGCTTCCTTGTTGCCCACGAACCCTTACGCGCACCGTTCTTTCCGGAGTAGTGTTGAGATAGCCCTGAACCAATAAGGTTCCTTCGTTCGCCTCGGATCTCCAACTGGCGTCGGCGAGTAAAAATTTACGTTCTATTTCTAATCCCATGACTTTGCTTAATTTGTAGCAGTGAAGTTGTTTAAAAACAAAAAAGCTATTCAAAAGCTCAAAAAAATGAGTCCTTTTAAATAGCTTTTTGGCAAGTGTTGTAGACCCGCTTATTGGGTTGCTATAAAGCAATTATTTCCCTTTCAATTCTTTTACCAAACGGTCTGCTTTATAAATGTACTGCAACGCTGCGGTCATTCCTCCTGCGTGTACAGATACCGAACGATTCACTGCATCATCGTAAATGAAATTACCCGGTAAAGATTCGATGTTTCCATCAAAAATTAGGCCTACTGCTTCCATATTTTTATTGATAATGGCACTACCGGAGTTACCACCTGTGATATCATTGGTAGAAACAAAGTTGATCGGCGTTTGCAATAATTCCATTGGCGGGTTTTCCCATTTCTTTGGTAAAGACCAAGGGAATTTTTTATTATTAGAAAAATAGCGATCGTACATTCCAAAGTAAGTCGTTTTATAAGGTGCTTCCGTTCCGTTGTAAGTATATCCTTTTACCACACCATCGGCTAATCTCAAAGTGAAGGTGGCATCGGGTGGTAAAGAGGAACCATAGACTTTAAATGCCTCGTTGGCAATCTTCGCTTCTAAATCTCTACGCATCGCTCCAGAACTTCTGAAAGCAGTTACGGCTGTAATAAATTGAGGGTGTAAAGCTCTTCCCATTTGTAACAATGGATCATTGGCTTTTGCCAAGTCTTCTTTACCCATCGCTAGCATTTTATCCAATTCCTTTTCGTCACCCATTTTTGTTTGACTGAGTATATCTTTAGCACTTGCTTCTGGAGAAGAATTCCCCATCAAACTTTTGATATAAGTATCCGTAGGGTCAGCATGTTTTTTTAATTGCTTTAAAAGCGTACTCAAATAGCGGAATTGAATCGGTTCCTTTAATTTTTTAGCTAAAGCTCTAATATCTGTTCTTCGCTGCTCTAAAGTCTCTTCTTTTTCTCCTTTGCTCATGGAACTTTCGTAATCTGCCAATGAGAAAGCGAGTTGGTACGCAGCACCAGAACTGCTACGTGGATTCAATAAGCTAATTTCTGAAGTATAAGGAGATAAGGATTTGTAACTCGTTTCTAAATCTTTCCAAAGCGCTTTATTGCTAGAAGCAGCTTTGATCTTTTCTTCCATCGCTACTTTACGCTGAAACAGTTCAGGATCTTCTAAACCTTCTACGATTCCGTTGATCGCTTTCATACCATTAGACGTGCTGAAAATCTGATTCAGTAAAGCATTTGATGGATTCTTCTCGTATATTTCCGACATAATTCTATGACGGTCCGTCATGGATTCTAACTGGATAGGATAGCGAAAATCTCGGTCATACTCCAATTGTGCTACCGTTCGGTAACGTTCCGTACTACCAGGATTACCCACTACAAAAACGGGCTCATTTTCTTTTACACCATCTAAGTTAAACTTGTAAAAATGCTTCGCCGTATTCATTGGTTTTCCATTTTCATCGTAAGCTCTCCAGAACGAACAATCTAAGTTGTACCGTGGGTAAGTAAAGTTATCTGGATCGCCACCGTAAAAACCAAGCTGTGCTTCCGGCATAAAAACTAAACGAATATCTTCGTAACGCTTATAACCATAGAGCGAAAATCTTCCTCCGCTGTAGTAGGTAATAGTTTGTAAACGTAAGCCTTCCCAGCCTTTCATTTTACCATATTTCTCTTTGATCATTGTAAACGCAGAATCTCTGAATTTTCGACTTTCCGTTTCGTCCTTTGCTTGATCAGTAATTTTTTTAACCTCAGCAGTAATGTCTGCCAATTTAATGAGTTGCTCTACGAAAAGACCTGGCGCTTTGCGTTCGTCTGCTTGCGTAGCAGCGTAAAAGCCATTGGCTTCAAAATCTTCGTCGCCTTCCATCAATGCACCACCGACACCACGAGAGCAGTGATGATTGGTCATGATTAAACCATTAGGAGAAACGAAGGAAGCGGAGCAAAAGGTAGAGAATCGGAGTGCTGCTTCTCTTACGGAAGTCAACCATTCTTCGTCTGGCGTAAAGCCATAAGTTTTTTGGAAATACGCTAGTGGCGCATTTTCAAAGGTCCACATTTTTCCAAAGTCATAAGGACTAACTTCGGTTTCTTGTGCCTGTGTGGCAAAGCTAGTTCCGAAGAGGAGTAATAAAGCAAAAAGTTTAATAAAGTTTCGCATAAGTAATTTGTATTTTGTTTAACACTTGGTACATTGTAAAATAAATAATACGCTTTTTGAAGGCTGCTTTTTAGGAGCTACGGCAGTTAAAAAAAGAACTACAGCGCTGCTGATTTTTTGACTTTTTTTAGCTAAAAACAACTCGTTGAAAGGAAGTAATTGTTTAATTTACAGTGTGTTATAGTAAAAGTTTAGTACTTCGGTAGCATTTCTAGTATTATAGTCGGATTTCAAATGCTGCTGCAAAGGTAGAAAATGAATGATAAAAGAAGGCAAAAATTCGATAGAGCTATTACTTTTTGCCGACAAACAGCAAGATTATGCTACACTTGATCGCAACTTTAGTCGTTAAAGGAGCGCGAAAAGAATCCGATGTTCTACGGATGGTATAGGGATAAGCAGCGCCATCAAAAAGGCAGCGCTTGGACAAAACCTTTCAATCTATTAATCTTGTCCAAGCAGCTATGACTGGTAGCTATTATTCAATCTCCAGTAGCTCATCTAGGGTTTGAGTAGATACAGCGTGGTAATTAGGTTTTGCTTTCGCATAAATTTTTCGAGCCACTTCCAATTGATTGCTTTCCTTGA